>NZ_JBREBQ010000012.1:0-96737 GCF_052906625.1 Geobacillus sp. CCR
TGGCTGTTGAGTGTGTGGTTACCTCAATGATGGCCGAAAACAACGGGGGTGGCAAGCTTTTTTTCTTCCAACCGTTGAAACTCAAGGGAAAACCGTGAGTGTGGAGGATAAACTTTTGACAATACCGAAGAAAAAGAAGAAGTGACGATTTTTGCCGTCAACCGTGATATGGACGATGCGTTGCTGCTCGAATGCGATGTTCGCAGTTTTGAAGACTATCGCGTCATTGAGCATATCGTTTTGGAGCATGAAAACGTGAAACAAACGAATTCCGCGCAATCTTCCCCGGTGGTTCCGCACCGCAACGGCGACGCTCAGCTGTCCGCTGGAAAAGTGTCGGCGACGCTGCCGAAGTTATCGTGGAACGTTATTCGTTTAGGAAAACGATAAGGAAATGAAGGCTGGTCTGAGGGCCAGCCTATCCCTTTGAGAAACAGGAAGGAGGGCCGAAAATGGAACGCAAAGCCCGCTGGGGAATCGTAAGTACGGCCGCCATTGCGAAAGACGTGATGATTCCTGCCATTCATCGGGCGGATTATGCCGAGGTGGTGGCGATCGCCAGTGAAAGCGGGCGGGCAGATCAGGTAGCGCAGGAGCTCGGAATTTCTAAGGCGTATGATAGCTATGAAAAGCTGCTCGATGATCGTGACATCGATGCGGTGTATATTCCGCTTCCAAACAGCCTGCACGCTGAATGGACAATCAAAGCGGCGAAGAAGAAAAAGCACGTGCTTTGTGAAAAACCTGCCGCTTTATGCGCAGAAGATGTCCGGCGCATGATTGAGGAATGCGAGAAAAATGGCGTTTTATTCATGGAAGCGTTCATGTACCAGTTCCACCCACAGCACGAACGGGTCAAACAGCTTTTGGCCGCTGGCGAGATCGGCGAAGTTAAGTACATGCGCTCCCATTTCTCCTTTTACTTGCAAGACCGGGAAACGAATATCCGCATGAACGATGAGCTTGGCGGGGGAAGTCTGTTCGATGTCGGTTGCTATTGTGTGCATTCGACGAGACACATTCTTGATACCGAGCCCGTTGAGCTGTTCGTCCAATCTTGTTTTGATCCACACCATTCGGTCGATTTGACGACGAGCGGTTGGATGAGGATGGAAAACGGTGTTCTTGCGCAGTTCACGTGCAGTTTTGATATGCTCTTTCAGAACGAATACGAAGTAGTGGGCACGAAGGGAAAAATCGTTGTCTCGCGGGCGTATCGACCAGATGTCGATGGCGGTGAGGGGCGGATTACGGTCGCAACGGCTGATGGGAACGTACGCGAGGAAACGGTGGCAGGCGACCAATACGCGCTGCAAATCGAGCACTTTTCGCGCTCCATTCTCGAAGGAACGCCGCTGTTGTATTCCCCGGAGCGCATGATCCAACAAGCACGGACGCTTGATGCTTGCCGCACATCGATGAAAACGGGAGCGATCGTGCGGTTATAAAGGGAGGAGAATCGAGATGAACATTACATACGAAAAGTGGTCCGAATGGAATGGAAACGACGTGTTCTTATTCACCTTGACAAACGACCGCGGCATGGGACTGTCGGCGACAAACTACGGATGCATCGTGACGGACATCCGCGTTCCCGACCGGAACGGCAAGATCGAAAATGTCGTGCTAGGGTTTGGCCGGTTTGAACCGTATTTGACCAACGCCCCTTACTTTGGCGCGGTGATCGGCCGGGTGGCGGGGCGCATTCGTGGAGCGAGCTTCGAACTTGATGGAATCACATATCAACTGGCGAAAAACGAACACAACAACCACTTGCACGGCGGGCCGAACGGATTCCACCGCGTGCTTTGGCAGGCCGAGCCCGTCCAGCGCGACGATGCGGTCGGCGTCGTCTTTTCGTACACAAGCCCAGACGGGGAGGAAGGGTACCCGGGAACAGTTCATGTTCAAGTGGAATATTGGCTGAACAATGACAACGAATGGACGATCACACACCGGGCTCGTTCGGACAAAACCACTTTGTTCAATTTGACGAACCATACGTATTTTAACCTAAGCGGCAACGGCAAGCGTGATATTTTGGATCACACGCTGACCATCCAAAGCTCGCGTGTGCTGGAATTGAATGAGGAGCTGATTCCGACGGGCCGCGTCTTGGATGTGGCTGGCACGCCGTTTGATTTGCGGCAAGGAAAGACGATCCGGGAGGCGGTCGAATCGGGGCATCCGCAAATTGCACTCGTCGGCGGGGGTTATGACCATCCGTTTTGGCTCGATCGGCATCATGACAAAGAGATTGTGCTTTCCGACCCGGAGAGCGGGCGGGTGCTGACGGTGGAGACGGATGAGGTCGGCGTGGTGGTGTATACATCGAACCAGCTGCCGGAAGGGTTGGATCTAGGCGGCGTGCCGTCGCGGAAATATTTAGGCATCTGCCTGGAAACGCAAGGGCTGCCGGATGCGATCCATCATCCGCAGTTTCCGTCGATCGTATTGCCGGCTGACAAGGAGCAGGTGTCGATGACAAGGTATCGATTTAGTGCTGACTAAGTTGAATTTTAAAATCTGAAAGTAGTTGTGGAAACAGAAAGTCATCATAACAAGCGTCGGAATGTAAAGCATTATGTAATAAAAAACGGTAATATCTAGAGTGTGGGGGATCGTATGCCCATCCCCCCTGTAAAACTTCAACTAACATAGTTGTGGTTTTACAGGTGAAAACACTTTGTTTATATGATAGACAAACAAACATGAAAGCGTTATAATGAAACTGAAGCAAATCACTCTCGCTTATGAAGGGGGACTTGAAATGGCATATTTCCCGAATATCGGCACTATTCCATATGAAGGGCCGGAGTCGCGCAATCCGTTGGCGTTTAAGTTTTATAATCCAGAAGAAAAAGTCGGCGACAAAACAATGGAGGAGCATTTGCGCTTTTCAGTGGCCTATTGGCATACGTTTACGGGGGATGGGTCGGATCCGTTTGGCGTCGGCAATATGATTCGTCCATGGAATAAGTACAGCGGCATGGATCTGGCGAAGGCGCGCGTCGAGGCGGCGTTTGAGCTGTTTGAAAAGCTGAACGTTCCGTTTTTCTGCTTCCATGACGTCGACATCGCCCCAGAAGGGGAGACGCTCAGCGAGACGTACAAAAATTTGGATGAAATTGTCGATATGATTGAAGAATACATGAAAACAAGCAAAACGAAGCTGCTTTGGAATACGGCGAACTTGTTCAGCCATCCGCGCTTCGTTCACGGGGCGGCGACGTCGTGTAACGCTGACGTGTTCGCCTATGCGGCGGCAAAAGTGAAAAAAGGGTTGGAGATCGCGAAGCGGCTCGGGGCGGAAAACTACGTGTTCTGGGGCGGACGGGAAGGTTATGAGACGCTGCTGAACACGGACATGAAGTTGGAGCTTGACAATTTGGCTCGCTTCTTGCACATGGCGGTCGACTATGCGAAAGAGATCGGTTTTGACGGCCAGTTTTTGATCGAGCCGAAGCCGAAAGAGCCGACGAAGCATCAATACGATTTTGACGTGGCCACGGCGCTGGCGTTCTTGCAAACGTACGGGCTCAAGGATTACTTCAAATTCAACATCGAAGCGAACCATGCGACGTTGGCGGGCCATACGTTTGAACATGAGCTGCGCGTCGCCCGCATCCACGGCATGCTCGGTTCGGTCGATGCGAACCAAGGTGATACGCTGCTTGGCTGGGATACGGACGAATTCCCGACCGATTTGTATACGACGACGTTGGCGATGTATGAAATTTTGCAAAACGGCGGCCTTGGGCGCGGCGGCTTGAACTTTGACGCGAAAGTGCGAAGAGGCTCGTTTGAACCGGAAGACTTGTTCTACGCTCATATTGCCGGGATGGACAGCTTTGCGATCGGGTTGAAAGTCGCGCATCGCTTGTTGGAAGACCGCGTATTTGAACAGTTCATCGAAGAGCGGTACAAAAGCTATACGGAAGGCATTGGCCGCGAAATTGTCGAAGGAACGGCCGATTTCAAAAAACTCGAGGAGTATGCCTTGCAGCTCGGCGAAATTCGCAATACGTCCGGCCGTCTCGAACGCTTGAAAACGTTGCTGAATCAATATTTGCTCGAAGTCAGCGCGCCGAGTGGATCTCGTTCGTGAAAGAGGGATGACTTTGGAATACGTCATTGGCGTCGATTTAGGAACGAGTGCAGTCAAAGTATTGCTTGTCGATCGAAACGGGCAGGTAAGAGGGGAATGGACCGAGTCCTATCCTCTCTACCAGCCGCATTCCGGCTATAGTGAGCAGCGCCCGGACGATTGGGTGAAAAAAACGATCGTCGCGCTCCGCCGCGTGTGGGAGACGGCGGGCATTTCTCCGGAGTCGGTCGTGGGCTTGAGTTTTTCTGGGCAAATGCACGGGCTTGTGCTACTTGATGGCGACGGGAACGTCGTGCGCAACGCGATTTTATGGAACGACACGCGAACGACAGCCGAGTGCCGGGAAATTGAAGCGAAAGTCGGTCGAGAGACGCTGCTTGCGGCGGCGAAAAACGAGGCGCTCGAAGGGTTTACGCTGCCGAAACTGTTGTGGGTGAAAAACCATGAACCTGAGCTGTATGAGCGGGCGCGGACGTTTTTATTGCCCAAAGACTATGTCCGTTTCCGTTTGACTGGGCACATCGCGATGGATGTATCCGATGCGGCGGGGACGCTGTTGCTGGATATCGAAAAGAAAACATGGAGCGAGGAGATCGCCCGGGCGGTGGATGTCGACCTTTCGCTTTGCCCGCCGCTTGTTGAGGCGACGGCATGGGTCGGGACGCTGCGTCCGGAGGTGGCGGAACAGACCGGGCTGCCGGTATCGGTGAACGTGTTCGCCGGCGGGGCGGACAACGCTTGCGGCGCGGTGGGCGCCGGCATTTTGGCGGAAGGGAAGATGATGTCAAGCATCGGCACATCCGGCGTCGTCTTGGCGTATGAACAAAGTGGGGAAAAAGATTTCGCTGGACGAGTGCATTATTTCAACCATGCTGAGCCAAATGCTTACTATATCATGGGCGTGACGCTGGCGGCGGGCTACAGCTTTGACTGGTGGAAGCGGACGTTTGCCGAGGACGTGCCGTTTGCCGAGATCGTCCAGCGCGCTGCCGAGTCGCCGATCGGTGCGAACGGGTTGTTGTTTACGCCGTATTTGGTCGGCGAGCGGACGCCTTATGCGGACGCTGATATTCGCGGGTCGTTTATCGGCATCGACTCGCGGCAGACGAAATGGGATTTCGCCCGCGCGGTCATGGAAGGGATTACGTTCTCGCTCAACGAGTCGGTGGAGATCATCAAAGCGAGCGGCAAAACGATCGATTCGGTCGTCTCGATCGGCGGCGGGGCGAAAAGCGCTGAGTGGCTGCAAATCCAAGCCGATATTTTCGATCTCCCGGTGGAAAAGCTGAAGAACGAACAAGGGCCGGGACTCGGCGCCGCGATGATCGCTGCGTGCGGCGTCGGTTGGTTCGATTCGCTCAAGCAATGCGCGGATGCGTTCAAACAAGTCGAATCCGTCTTCGAACCGCGGCCGGATGCGGCGGCGAAATACAAAGAGCTGTTTGCGATTTATCGCGATGTATATCCGCATACGAAAGAACTGGCGAAACAGTTAAAGGCGTTTCGGCCGTGACTTCTCTCCCCCAAACCGGCTGGTGGGTTGGGGGAGAAGCATTTTATTTTTCCAACTGTTTTGTGCTTTGGTTCATCTGTGATTGTTTTGTGATCGCTTCGTCGATTAGTCGTTCGATTTCTTCACGTGTTTCAGCTCCGAAAATGTCATCTAACAGATGGGTCAATATATACAAATCGGTGATCGTATCTACTTTGTCCTGTATTTCTTTTGCCGCTACTCCATACCGGGCTTTCATATATTTTTTGATGGCTTGTTGGCTTTCAAAAATTCTCCCTTTCAGCTCTGCTCTTTTTTCCAATTCCCGAAGTACTCTCACCATTTTGATCGCCTCCATTAGTCTTTCAACGTATTTCTCATCGATAAATTTGTCCGACACAGCAATAATCGTTGACAATAAGCGGAATTGTTTTTCTGGATCTGTAATCTTTTGGGCTAATTCTACTGCCTCAATTGCTCGTTCTGAACAGTCTACAGTACTTTTCATCAAGGGTAAAAAGATAAGATTCAACTCATCTCGTTCTGTTAGTTCCTCGTTGTTTTCGATTTTGGTTTTTAGTTGCTTCATTATTTGATCCCCGTCATAGTCTTTCATAAAGACAGCCTGTGTCTCGTTATTTCTTCGCCGTATCAGTTTTTTATCCCTTTGTAGGAGAATCAAAATGCTCCTATACGCAACGATGAAGGAATTTCTTGAGTAAAACGCGAAAGAGTTAAGAAACCGTAAACGAGGATAGGACAACCGCTAATGCAGAAAGAGGGTATTGCCATGTTCTCTACACTTCCCATCCCGATCATTCAAGCGCCGATGGCAGGCGGGGTGTCGACGCCTGAACTGGCCGCGGCGGTGTCGAACGCCGGAGGGCTTGGGTTTTTGGCCGGCGGGTACAAGACAGCGGAGGCCATGAGGAAGGAAATTCACGAGCTTCGGACGTTGACGGATCGGCCGTTTGGGGTAAATGTGTTTGTGCCGGGGGACAAAACAGTGGATGAGGAGGCGGTCGAACGGTACCGTGTAGCACTGGCGGCGGAGGCGGAGCGGTTTGGGGCGTCAGTCGGCGAGCCGAAATGGGAGGACGACGACTGGGCGGCGAAGTTTGATGTGCTTCTTGAGGAGCGGGTGCCGGTCGTGAGCTTTACGTTCGGCTGCCCGGACAAGGAAGTGATCGCCGCCTTGCAAAAGGCCGGGTCGTTTGTCATGGTGACGGTGACATCAAGGGAAGAAGCCTGCATGGCCGCCGAAGCCGGGGCGAATGCGCTTTGTGTGCAAGGGGCGGAAGCGGGAGGGCATCGGGCGTCGTTTGGCAACGATCCGGAACAGGATGAGGCGCTTGAGTTGTTTCCGCTGCTGGCCCGAGTGCGGGCGGCGGTTCAGGTTCCGCTTGTGGTGGCGGGCGGGATCATGGATGGGCGCGGCATTGCGGCGGCTCTTAAAGCCGGGGCGAGCGCGGTGCAGCTCGGGACGGCGTTTTTGCGCTGCCCGGAAAGCGGGGCGCACCCGCTTCATAAACAGGCGCTTGCCGATCCGCGGTTTGTGGAGACGGCCGTGACGAGGGCGTTTACCGGCCGGCCGGCGCGCGGGCTTGTGAACCGGTTTATGGCGGAGTATCGCGCCTTGGCGCCGGCAGCGTATCCGCATGTGCACCATATGACGAAGCCGCTGCGAGCTGCTGCCGCCAAGGCGGGCGACCCGGAGGGAATGTCGCTTTGGGCCGGGACGGGATATCGGCTGGCGCGGGAGCTTCCGGCCGCGGAGCTTGTCGAAGAGCTGAAGAGGGAGCTCGAGGAAGCTTGGCGAGCATAGGAGTTTGGTTATGCGGATGGAAAGAAAACGCGTTCATTCTTCCGAAAAAATGTTGAATAAGGGGGAGAGAAAACCATGACCGCATCCCGCATCGTCTTTCCGCCGCTCAGCCATGTCGGCTGGGGGGCGCTTACGCAGTTAGTTCCAGAAGTAAAAAGGCTTGGGGCAAAACACGTGTTGGTGATCACCGATCCAGCGCTTGAAAAACTCGGCCTCGTCGAGCAAGTGACGTCCCCGCTCCGGCAAGCAGGATGCAGCGTGCATGTGTATACGGATGTTGTGCCGGAGCCGCCGCTTGAAACGGGGGAAAAGGCGGTGGCGTTTGCCCGCGGCGGAGAGTTTGATCTCGTCATCGGGGTCGGCGGCGGCAGCGCGATGGATTTGGCGAAACTGGCGGCGGTGCTGGCTGTCCACGAAGGATCGGTCGCCGAGTATTTAAACTTGACGGGGACGAGAACGCTTGAGAAAAAAGGATTGCCGAAAATATTGATTCCGACGACATCAGGCACCGGGTCGGAGGTGACGAACATCTCCGTCTTGTCGCTAGACACGACGAAAGATGTCGTGACGCATGACTACTTGCTGGCCGATGTGGCGATCGTCGACCCGCAACTCACGGTTTCTGTTCCGCCGCGGGTGACGGCGGCGACGGGCATTGATGCGCTTACCCATGCGGTTGAAGCGTACGTGTCGGTCAACGCGAGTCCGACATCGGATGGGTTGGCCATCGCCGCCATGCGCCTGATTTCTCGCTCATTGCGCAAGGCGGTGGAACATGGAGCGGACCAACAGGCGCGCATCGATATGGCGAACGGCAGCTACCTGGCTGGGTTGGCGTTTTTCAACGCTGGGGTGGCGGGCGTGCATGCGCTCGCGTATCCGCTCGGCGGGCAGTTTCATATCGCCCATGGTGAATCGAACGCCGTGCTCTTGCCGTATGTGATGGGCTACATTCGCCAAAGCTGCACGAAACGAATGGCTGATATCTTAAACGCCCTCGGCGGCAACTCAAGCTTTTTATCAGAGGAGGAGGCGTCGCGCCGCTGCGTCGAGGAGCTCGAGCGCCTCGTCGCCGATGTCGGCATCCCGAAGACGCTCGGCGGTTTTGGCATTCCGGAAAGTGCGTTAGAAAGTCTGACGAAAGACGCCGTCCAGCAAAAACGGCTGCTCGCCCGCAGCCCGATGCCGCTTTCGGAAGACGACATCCGCACGATTTATCAAGCCGCGTTCGCCGGCACGATCGTCGAACCGAACAACGAATGAGGAGAAAAACAGGGGCTGCTTCAGGCTCCTGTTTTTTCTTTGGCTGTTGGAAATAGGGTCTCACTTCTCAAGTTGGATCCCCCTTCCGCTCAAGGGGCGACGTTTTCATGTTTTCTTGATGGTGAAGCAGGAATTTCCACGTCGTGAAGCGAACACATATACATCAGCCGCCGAAATTCGACAAAAGACGATTCCAGTTCTTGTGGAGGAGGGGCGTTCGTGTTTACGACTGTCATTACGCCGCGCGTGTCAGAAACGGACGGCGTCGGCCATATTAACAATACGACCGTGCCCGTTTGGTTTGAAGCGGGGCGGCATGAAATTTTCAAGCTGTTTACGCCTGACTTGTCATTCAAACGTTGGCGGATGGTGATCATCCGCATGGAGGTTGACTACGTCAACCAACTGTATTATGGGCAAGATGTGACCGTGTATACCGGCATTGAGCGCATCGGCAACACAAGCCTTACGATTTATGAAGAAATTCATCAAAACGGTGTGGTCTGCGCGAAAGGGCGGTCGGTGTATGTCAATTTCAATTTTGACACCGGGCGGCCCGAGCCGATTCCGGATGACATTCGGGCGAAATTGCGCGAACATCTATGGCAGCCAGGCGAGTAGACGAAAGGGGGTGAATGTGTGAAGGAGTATCATCTGTGGGAGCAAGTGAAAACGAAGCTTGCGCAAAAGCTGCCCGGCCCGTCGTTTGACACGTGGTTTGCCTCGACGTCGGCGACGGTGGATGACGATTGGCTCATCATTGAATGCCTCAACGACATTCAATGTGAATGGCTGCAAACAAGATACGGCGAACTCATCAGTGAAACCGTCCGCGAAGTGTTCGGCCGCGAGATGCGCATCTTCGTCTCTGTCCACGGCGAGCGGCAGAAAATCGAAGAGCGGCTCGAACAGCGATTCGGCGCTCCGATGACCTTCCGTCAATACGTCACCCGCCTTGAGCGGCAGATGGAGGAGCTGGAGCGGCGCATTGACCACTACGCGCGCATCATCGATGAACTGCTGGAATCCCGTCCGATTCACTGATGATCCCCTTAACGAGCAAACCTCCAACAAGAAGCGGCCTCCGCTCCATCAAGCGGAAGGTCGCTTTTTTATGTTATAAAAAGTTACATATTTCCGACAAATACGTATATTAATCTGATTTTTTATATGATTATTATGTTTTTTTGTTAAAATCGCGTTATATAATCTAACATAAAAAATGCATGCTTCATGTTTGACGTGATATGATGGGCACAGCCAAGGCAAAGGGGGAATGTGAGGGTGATGAAAACAAGAACGGTCGGATTATGGGAGATGCTGGTGATGACGATCCGGCTTTGGCTGCATCGATGACAAGAAGTATGGAGGGATGACGATATGAAACGAAAACTCGTGTTAATCGGCAACGGCATGGCGGGAGTTCGTTGCATCGAGGAGATTTTAAAACTCGATCGCGAGGCGTTTGAGATTACGATTTTTGGCAGCGAGCCGCATCCAAACTATAACCGCATTTTGTTGTCGAAGGTGCTGCAAGGGGATAC
This sequence comes from Geobacillus sp. CCR, assembly GCF_052906625.1. Lineage (NCBI taxonomy): Bacteria > Bacillati > Bacillota > Bacilli > Caryophanales > Anoxybacillaceae > Geobacillus > Geobacillus sp. CCR. Next base: position 10,233 of record NZ_JBREBQ010000012.1, read on the forward strand.
GTCCATTGATGAGATTACCTTGAACAGTTGGGAATGGTACGAACAAAATGGCATTCGGCTGTTTGCCGGTGAAACGGTGACGGAAGTCGACAGCGAGCGGCGGCTTGTCCGGACCGACCGTGGGCGGGTAGTCGAATACGATGAATTGATTTTCGCGACGGGGTCGAATCCGTTTATCTTGCCGGTGCCGGGAGCGGATTTGCCCGGGGTGACGGCGTTTCGCGACATCCAAGATTGCGAGCGGATGATCGAATATGCGAAGACGTACAAAAAAGCGGCGGTCATCGGCGGCGGCTTGCTTGGATTGGAGGCGGCACGCGGCCTGCTTAACTTAGGGATGGATGTCGATGTCATCCATATTTTCGACTATTTGATGGAACGCCAGCTTGACCCGACCGCTTCGAAGCTGCTGCAGCGGGAGCTGGAGAAACAAGGGATGAACGTTTTGCTTCGCAAGGAGACGGCCGAATTGTTCGGCAACGGCCGTGTGGAGGGAGTGCGGTTTAAGGACGGTACGTCCATTGCCGCCGACTTGGTGGTGATGGCGGTCGGTATTCGTCCGAATGTTGATTTAGCGCGGAGAAGCGGCATTGAAGTGAATCGAGGGATCGTTGTCAATGACTACTTGGAAACGAGCGTGCCGCACATTTACGCGGTCGGTGAATGCGCGGAACATCGCGGTGTTGTGTATGGGCTCGTCGCTCCGCTTTATGAGCAGGGGAAAGTGCTGGCAGAGGCGATTTGCGGCCGAAAAGGAAAGCCGTATGAAGGATCTGTCGTTGCGACTCAGCTGAAAGTGTCCGGTGTCGACGTGTTCTCGGCTGGTGAATTTATGGATGGCGAAGGGACGGAGTCGATCAAACTGTATGACGAAGCGCGCTCGGTGTACAAGAAAGTCGTCGTTCGCCAAGGGAAAATCGTTGGGGCGGTGCTGTTTGGCGATACGAGCGAAGGTCGAAAGCTGTTCGATGTGATCCAGCGCGGCGATTCGGTTGAGGCGCTCTCGCTGTCGCTGTTTGCCCCAGCCGCTTTAGGCGGGAAGGGAAGCCTTGCGGCGGCGATGGCCGACACCGATGTTGTTTGCGGCTGCAACGGGGTGACAAAAGGCGCGATTTGTCAGGCGATTGCCGAACACGGGCTTAAGACGGTCGCCGAGGTGCGCGACTATACGAACGCGTCCCGCTCATGCGGCGGGTGTAAAGGGCTTGTCGCCGAGCTGCTTGAGCATATGCTCGGTGAAGAAGCGAATCGGTATACGGTGAAAGAAACGATCTGCGGCTGCACGGACCTAAGCCGTGAGGAAGTGCTCGAGGCCATCGAACAAAGACGGTTGATGACGGTCAAAGAAGTCATGAGCGTATTGGGATGGAAAAACGAGGAAGGCTGTTCCAAATGCCGTCCGGCGCTCAATTATTACCTGGGCATGCTTTATCCGGGTGAGTACGATGAAGAAGCGGAATCTTTGTTTGTCAATGAACGGCTGCACGCCAACATCCAGGCCGATGGCACGTACTCCGTTGTGCCGCGCATATACGGCGGGGTGACGACAGCCGAGCAGCTGCGGAACATCGCCGATGTCGCGGAAAAATACAACGTGCCGATGATTAAGATCACAGGCGGGCAGCGCATCGACTTGCTTGGGGTGAAAAAAGAAGATTTGCCGCGCATTTGGGCCGATCTCGGCATGCCGTCAGGCTACGCCTACGCCAAGGCGCTGCGGACGGTGAAAACGTGCGTCGGCAAGCAGTTTTGCCGCTTTGGCACGCAAGATTCAACCGGGCTTGGCATTCGGATGGAACAAACATTTGAGCGGCTGAAAACGCCGCATAAAGTGAAAATGGCCGTCTCCGCCTGCCCGCGCAACTGCGCGGAATCGGGCATTAAAGATGTCGGCATCGTCGGCGTCGAGGGCGGATGGGAGATTTATGTCGGCGGCAACGGCGGCACCCATTTGCGTGCAGCTGACTTGCTTTGCACGGTCAAGACGGAAGACGAGGTGATCGAGATGACCGGCGCTTTTTTGCAATATTACCGCGAGTCCGCGCATTATTTGGAACGGACGTCCAAATGGGTCGAGCGCGTTGGGCTTGAGCATATCCGCGAAGTGTTGTTCGATGTGGAAACGCGCCGCGCGCTGCTCGAACGGCTTCACAAAGCTCTTTCGGCGACAAAAGATCCGTGGCGGGAAATCGTCGAAAACGAGAGACTGCAACAAATGTTGTTCCGCGATATCGGCGACAAAGAGCCGGTGCCGGTGGAATGAAGGGGGATGGCGGCGGGCGGAAAAAGTTGATGTTCCGCCGCCTGGATTGATCATGGGTTAGGATCAATGCTGGAACGAAGAGAGGGAAATGATGGCCATCGTCCAGCCGGAAACGAGGTTTTCGTTTGCGAAACGACGATTTTACGTTGTTGTTCATGAAAGTTTGTAAAGGAATGGCCAAACAGGATCAGACATCGATGCAGGGGGAGGACGAAGAGAGGATGAAGGTGGAAGTGGGAACATTGGAACAGCTGCCGAAGCGGCTCGGAAAATGCGTGCGGGTCGGGAATCGTGAGCTGGCGTTGTTCCGGACGGGTGACGATCAAGTATTTGCCGTTGAAAACCGCTGTCCGCATCGAGGAGGCGATTTGTCACAAGGTATTGTGAGCGGCGAGTTTGTGTTTTGTCCGCTTCATGATTGGAAAATTTGCTTAAGAGACGGTCAGGCGCAGGCGCCGGATGAAGGGTGTGTCAAAACGTACCGCGCGGCGGTGAAAGACGGCTTGGTATATGTCGAGCTGTAGGAAGCGGGGGAATGGCGATGACGAACGAATTGCTGCGCTACTTTCGCGCCAAGGAAAAAGAACGGGCGTCAGAAACGGCTGCCGCGACGCAATGTCCGTTTTGCAGCGTCCAGTGCACGCTTCAGCTGGTGGAGGAGCGGATTGTAGAGCGGCGCCGCTACAAGGCGGTCCCGACCGACAACCCGACGTCCAACGGCCGCCTTTGTTTAAAGGGGATGAACGCCCACCAGCACGCTTTGCATCCCGAGCGGCTGTTGGTTCCGCTTGCGAAAGTGGACGGCCGGTTTGTGCGGGTCCGTTGGGAGGAGGCGCTTTCGCTGATCGCGGAACGAATCATCTCCATTCAGAAGGAAGATGGAGTCGATGCGTTTGCTGTTTACGGCGGCGGATCCTTGACGAACGAGGAGGCGTATTTGCTCGGGAAATTTGCCCGCGTGGCGCTCAAGACGCGGCACATCGACTACAACGGCCGTTTTTGCATGTCGGCGGCCGCGGCCGCGATGAACGACGCGTTTGGTCTTGACCGCGGGTTGACGAATCCGCTCTCCGACATTCCACTCGCCCAGACGATCATTTTGGCTGGGACCAATGTCGCCGAATGCCAGCCGACGTTGATGCCGTATTTTTATGAAGCGAAGAAGAACGGCGCTTTTATCATCGTGGTGGATCCGCGGGAAACGAAAACGGCGGCGTTGGCGGATCTGCACCTGCCGCTCAAGCCCGGAACGGATGCGGCGCTGGCCGTCGGCATCGGGAAAGTGCTGCTTGACGAAGGATATATCGATGAAGCGTTTGTGTGCGAGCGGACGGTTGGGTTTGCCGAATGGAAACAGCACATAGAAGCAGTGGAGATGGATGAGATCGTCCGGCTGACTGACGTGCCGGAAGAGAAGATTCGCTTGGCGGCGCGAAAGTACGGGGAGGCGGCCGATGCGATCGTGCTCACGGCGCGTGGCCTTGAACAGCAAGCGGACGGCTATGCGGCGGTCAGACACTGGATGAATGTCGTATTGGCGACAGGGAAAATCGGCCGTCCCGGTTCGGGTTTTGGATCGATCACTGGGCAAGGAAACGGACAAGGCGGCCGCGAGCATGGACAAAAAGCTGATCAGCTGCCGGGCTATCGAAGCATTGAGCATCCGGAACACCGCCGGTATATTGCGAACATATGGGGCATTTCGCCGGATGAGCTGCCGCGAAAGGGAGTGTCAGCGTATGAAATGATGCAAAAAATCGGTGCGGGCGAGATTACCGGGCTGTTGGTCATGGGATCGAATCCCGTCGTCTCCAGCCCGAACGCGGCGTTTGTTGCCAAAGCGTTGCAAAAACTGAAGTTTCTTGTCGTTGCGGATATGTTTTTGTCGGAAACAGCCGAGCTGGCGGATCTCGTGTTGCCTGTTTCCTCGTATTTGGAAGATGAAGGGACGGTGACGAACGTCGAAGGGCGGGTGTGCTTTCGGCCGGCGGCTCGGAAGCGTCCTGGGGAGGTGAAACATGATTGGGAAATTTTATGCGCGATTGCGCACAAGCTTGGCAAGGGCCGCTTCTTCCCGTTCACGTCAGCCGAAGAGATTTTCAATGAACTGCGGTTGGCGAGCCGCGGCGGCAAAGCGGATTATTACGGTGTGACGTATGAGCGGCTTCGGCGCGAACGTGTCTACTGGCCTTGCCCCGATCCGCATCATCCTGGGACTCCTCGGTTGTTTACGGAACGGTTTGCTCATCCGGACGGCAAGGCGCGGTTTGCGGTTTTGCCGTTTTGGATGGACAAAGAGGAGACGGATGAACGTTATCCGCTTTATTTAACGACAGGAAGGGTGCTTGCCCATTATTTAAGTGGAACGCAGACGCGGCGCAGTCCAGCACTGGCGGCGCGGCAGCCGGAGGCGACCGTCGAGATCCACCCGAGGACAGCCAAACGATACGGGATCGGCCCAGGGATGCTTGTGCGCATTGAAACGCGGCGCGGTGCGGCGGTCGTCCGCAGCCGTTACAATGATCAAATTCGCGAGGATACCATTTTTGTCCCATTCCACTGGAGCGGCCTTGGGCAAATCAACAACGTCACATCCGATGAGCTCGATCCGCATTGCCGGATGCCGGCGTTTAAGCGGTGCGCAGCTCGGGTGCGGCCGGTGGTCGATTTAGGGAGAAATTAGCCATCAAGATTCAAACATCGTTCTGCCTCTCATCAGCAGTTGGAAACCGCACTCATCAAGGTTCGCGAGCGGGGAACGCTATGGTGATGGGTCTAGTCAATCGCCGAATTTTTCAATGAATCACGAATGCAGAAAAAAAACTTCCCGGCAATACGGCGGGAAGTAGGTGGAGAAATCGCTTTCATTTCCATTTTAACATAACAAACACTCTGTGCCAAGGGGGAGTCGGGGGAAGATGGCGAGGAAATCGTTTTGGCGCGTCGGGCATGCGCCGACGCTATTGTCGTCGTTTTTGTATTTTGATATCAGCTTTATGATTTGGAACTTGCTTGGCGCGCTTGGTGTATTTGTCGCTGAGTCGTTTGCGCTCACGCCGGCGGAAAAAGGGATGATGGTCGCCATTCCCGTGTTGGGCGGGGCGCTGCTTCGCATTCCGATGGGGATGCTCGCCGACCGCTGGGGCGGGAAGCGGGCTGGTCTGCTTGGCATGGCGGTGACAGCTGTGCCGCTTGTGTGGGGGTGGCAGTTCGCTGACCGGATGTCGGATGTGTATGCGCTCGGATTTTTATTAGGGGTGGGCGGAGCCAGCTTTGCCGTTGCGTTGCCGCTTGCGAGCCGCTGGTATCCGAAAGAATATCAAGGGCTGGCCATGGGGATCGCTGGGGCCGGAAACAGCGGGACGGTGCTGGCAACGCTGTTTGGCCCGCGGCTGGCGGAGGCGTATGGGTGGAACGCGGTGTTCGGATTGGCGCTCGTCCCGCTAGTTGTTGTCTTTTTTCTATTCGCTTGGCTGGCGCGTGAATGTCCAACAGCGGTGAAACCCGTTTCGTTGCGTGAATACGGAGCCGTTCTCCGTCGAAAAGAAGCATGGCTGTTTTGTTTCTTCTACAGCTTGTCATTCGGCGGATTTGTCGGGCTGACGGGATACTTAGGCATTTTCTTCTTTGATGAATACGGCGTCAGTAAAGTCACGGCCGGCGATTTCGTCACCGCCGTCGTGTTTGCGGGCAGTTTCATCCGCCCGATTGGCGGTTATCTCGCTGACCGGATCGGCGGAATGCGGCTTCTTTCCTTGTTGTTTGCCGTTGGTGCGGTTTTGCTTGCGTTCATCGGCGCATTGCCGCCCCTTCTCATCGTGTTCGGATTGATGGTCGTTCTTTTTCTTTGCTTTGGTGCGGCAAACGGTGCTTTGTTCCAAGTCGTTCCAACCTGGTTTCCGAAAGAAGTCGGTTTGTTGACGGGCATCATCGGCGCCGCTGGCGGACTGGGAGGGTTTTTGCTGCCGAACGTGCTCGGGGTGATGAAGCAGTGGACCGGCTCTTCGGCGTATGGGTTTTGGATGCTTGCTTTCGTTTTCGCGATCGCGGTGATGGCTGCTCGTCGCCTTCAAGGGACGACGGTTACGATCGAACATTTCTCTCAAAAAGCAGCAGAATGAATGGGGCAACCCAAAGAGGCGCTGCAAACTTTCAAAGGAAATCGTTTGATTGAACGAAAAAACTGGTGGAAAACAGTCCTTTCTTTAGGCTGACAAAGAGGGTGCGGTTTTGCGACGTCCACCCTTATCACTGATTTCGGAAGGCTCTCGCCTCTGTAAGGAAACAGGCGGAGCCTTCTTCATCATCTTCCTTCAGAAAGCCTCCAACGGGTTTCAGACGAAGAGGGAGATCGATATAATAGGGAGAAGGAGGCAGGTGTCCAACCTTGAAAAGAAATGGAGGAAGAAATCGTGTCAAACGATCATGCGCTGCGTTTAGACCATCAGCTTTGTTTTGCCATTTATGCTTGTTCTCGTGAATTGACGAAGTTATATCGTCCTTTTCTTGAAGAAATAGGGATTACATATCCGCAATATCTCGTTTTGCTCGTGTTGTGGGAACAAGGGGAGACAACGATGAAAGAGCTTGGAAAACGATTGTATTTGGATTCTGGCACACTGACGCCAATGTTGAAAAGAATGGAGGAGAATGGTCTCGTTCAACGGTTGAGATCGCCAGAAGACGAACGGGTTGTGCGCATTGTTTTAACAGAACAGGGCGAGAAAATCAAACAAAAGGCACAATGCATACCAGAAGAAATTGTCAAACGAGTAGGGCTTTCCAATCAAGAGTGGAGCGAATTGTTGATGTTGCTGCGGTCGTTGCTTGTGCGGCTGAATGATGAACAACATTCTTCTTGGTCAAATGTGCCCGTACTCCAAAGCTGTCCGCGGCAATATTGATGTAACCCTGTCTATTGAAGAATGATGATGAGAAAAGGTGCCCGTGAAGAAATTCAGGGCACTTTCTCATTTGCGATCGTTTTACAATCGATTTTGCAAAAATCGAAGCAGTTCATCTGCTCGGTTGCCGATGAGCGCGATCAGTTGCTCAAACATCGCATCGCGCTCCAGATCGAGCTCAATGATGCGCTTGGCCAGTTCGAGCGCTTGTTTGTCCATGGCGGCGTCCTCCTTCGATCGTCTGGGCGGGGTGGAATCGTTCGTATTCGCGTCGCAGTTCGGCCATTGTCCATTCTTCAAGCCGCTCACGGTCAGCGGCTAAGCCGAACCGTACGAGCTGTTCAATATAAAATTGCTTTTTCTTCCGCACGGCGCTTCTCATCCATGTCCCCATTCGATTCCCTCCCTGTTTTTACCTTTACCATACTATCTTTTTCTTCAGTGTACAGCAAATGTGTTAAGCTCATTTACAGGAAATTTAAAAAATATGTTAATTTTATTTACAAAAGTTAGCGAGCTAACATCATTTTTTGTATAATTACGTTAGAAAATATAACGTATTGAGGTGAGGAGTATGACAGCTCATCCGCAAGAAGATCACTACAAATACAAAAAAGTCATTTCGATCGGGGTTGTCAGCGAACTGACCGGGCTGTCGCAACGGCAAATTCGTTATTACGAGGAACGGAAGCTGGTGTTCCCTGACCGTTCGAAAGGCATCCGCAAATATTCGTTCGCCGATGTGGAGCAGTTGATGAAAATCGCCAATCAGCGCGAGGAAGGGGTATCGACGTGGGAAATCCGTCAAGAGATGACGAAAGAGCTGCGCGAGCGGATGTTGAAAGGGCAAATGAATGCGCATTTTCGGCGGCGTTCCTAGGGGCGCGGGCAGATTCGAATTTTGGATGCATCCCCTGCTTGGAAGCAAAGCATGCAGAAAACCGCCTGGCCGTGTGCCAACAGGATGTAAACACAGCGGCGTTTGTCCAATCGTAAGAGCATAGTTGTTTGGCGCGCACAGAGATTCGTGCGTGCTTTTTTGTTTGCAGGATTAAAAGGTTGATTTTAAAAATATTAATCTTTTTTATTAAATGACTAGACAAATAAAAATAAATGTATATAATTTAAATTGAAAACGATATCATTTATTTTACTCAATGAAAAGAGGAGGAATGAATCATGAAACGGATTTTATTGGCGTGCAGTTCTGGCATGTCGACAAGCTTGCTAGTGACGAAAATGCAGGAGTATGCAAAATCCGTCGGTGAGGAGGCAGAGATTTGGGCGGTCGGCCAAGATCAGGCGAAAAAAGAGATGGCCCAAGCCGATGTCATTCTTATTGGCCCACAAATGAGCTTTTTGAAAGAGGAATTGCAAAAAGAAGCGCAAAAATACGGCATTCCAGTCGATGTCATTGACATGGTGGCTTATGGGATGGCGGATGGCAAAAAAGTGTATGAGCAGGCATTGAAATTGATGGGGGACAAGTAAGATGGAAAAAATCGATGTCAATCAACTCACCAATGAACAAGTCGCTTTCCAGTTGATTTTGCATAGCGGCAATGCCCGCAGCAAAATCGTCCAAGCCATCCGTGAATACCGGAACGGACAGGTCGGAGAAGCGGAGCGGCTGATTCAAGAAGCAGAGCAAGACTTAAGCATCGCCCATGATGTTCATTTTCAGCTCATTCAAAAAGAAGCGGGTGGAGAAGAAACAAATCTTACGTTGCTTCTTATGCATGCGGAAGACCATGTCATGTCAACGCTGGCAATGAAAGAAATTGTAAAAGAAATGCTTGCGCTGTTGAAGGAACGAAACGTGTAAAGGGAGGATGGCGACATGAACCAAGCATTATTCGAAAAACTAAGCAAAGTTCTCGTTCCGATCGCAGGAAAGTTGAACAATAGCCGTTATTTGCAAGTGTTGCGCGATGCGTTTATGTTAGCATTTCCGCTGACGATTTTCGGTTCGATCGCGGTCGTCATCGCCAACTTGCCGTTTTTGGACAAGGTGATGAGTGAAAACAGCCTCAATACATTCAAGGGGATGCTCGGCGTTGCTCCAAATGCAACGATGGGCGTGATGACGATTTTTGTTGTATTCGGCATTGGTTACTATTTATCGAAAAGTTATGAAGTCGAAGGGGTTTTTGGCGGTGCGATCGCGTTAGCTTCTTTTCTCTTGTTGACGCCATTCGTTTTGCAGGTTGAGGGGAAAGAGGCTGTGCAAGGAGTCATCCCGCTCGACCGCCTAGGAGCGAAAGGGATGTTTCTTGGCATGATTACCGCATTTACTGCTGGTGAAATTTACCGGAAGGTTGTGCAAAAAAATATTACAATCAAAATGCCGGCCGGGGTGCCGCCGGCGGTTGCGAAGTCGTTTGCGGCGTTGATTCCGGCGGTGGTCACCCTGACCTTCTTCCTCGTCGTTAATATCATTGTAACACAAATTTTTAAGACAAACATGCATGATGTCATTTACAATGCAGTGCAAGCACCGCTTGTCGGGCTGGGAAGCGGCATTATTCCAACGCTGATCGCGATTTTTGTCACGCAAATTTTGTGGTTTTTCGGATTGCATGGGCAAATCATCATTAACTCGGTGATGGATCCGATTTGGAACACACTGTCGCTCGAAAACTTAAATGCGTATACAAAAACGGGGGAAGTTCCGCATGTCGTCAGCAAACAGTTTATTGAAATTTACACGGTCGGCATGGGCGGAACGGGAATGACGCTCGCTGTCATTTTCGCCATCTTGCTCTTTATGAAGAGCAAGCAAATGAAGCAGGTGGCTAAGCTCGGGCTCGGACCCGGAATCTTTAACGTCAATGAACCGATTATTTTCGGTTTGCCGGTCGTGATGAATCCGCTCGTCATCGTCCCGTGGATTTTGGCACCGATGGTCGTCACGTTGGTGACCTATTTGGCGATGTCCTCAGGCCTTGTACCGCCGCCTAACGGCGTAGCGGTGCCGTGGACGGTGCCGATTTTCATCAACGGCATTATGGCGACGAACTCGCTGGCCGGCGGATTGCTGCAAGTGGTCAATTTCCTGATTGTGCTTGTCATTTGGTTTCCATTCTTAAAGTTCATTGACCGGATGAACTTGCAAAAAGAGCGGGAAGAGGGGCAAGACGCTGCGAAAAGTGCATCATAACGATACAGCAAATGAGGTGAATCACGATGGAACAACGATCAAAGCAACCAATCACGTATCGCTTTCCTGCCGGATTTTGGTGGGGAAGTGCGACATCAGCGACGCAAATCGAAGGAGCGGCAAACGAAGGGGGGAAAGGGAAGAACATTTGGGATCATTGGTATGAGAAGGAGCCACATCGCTTTTTTAACGGTGTCGGTCCGTCAACCACATCAGATTTTTATCACCGCTACAAAGAGGATATTGCTTTGATGAAGGAGATCGGGCATAATTCATTCCGGTTTTCGATTTCGTGGTCACGCTTGATTCCAGATGGAGTCGGTGAGGTCAATCCGGAAGCCGTGCGGTTTTACAATGCAGTCATTGATGAACTATTGGCGAGTGGGATCGAGCCATTTGTGAATTTGTATCATTTTGATATGCCGTTAGCAATGCAAAATATCGGAGGTTGGGAAAGCCGCGAAGTCGTGGATGCATATACCCGCTACGCCAGCATTTGTTTTGATTTGTTCGGGGATCGGGTAAAAAAATGGTTTACCCACAATGAACCGATCGTTCCGGTGGAAGGCGGGTATTTATATGATTTTCATTACCCCAACATCGTAGACTTCCGCCGCGCTGTACAAGTGGCTTACCATACGATGATTGCTCATGCCAAAGCGGTTGCCGCCTTCCGCAGGGCGGCGATACCGGATGGAAAGATCGGCATTATTTTGAATTTAACGCCGTCTTATCCGCGCAGCCAGCACCCTGCTGATGTGAAAGCGGCGCATATTGCCGATTTGTTGTTTAACAGGAGCTTCCTAGATCCTGCGGTGAAAGGAGAATACCCGCAAGATTTGATTGAACTGTTGGATGAACATGGATTTTTGCCTGTAACGGAAGCCGGTGATCGCGAGCTGATCAAAGAAAACACGATTGATTTGCTCGGCATCAACTACTATCAACCGCGCCGCGTCAAGGCAAAAGAAAATATGCCAAATCCGGACGCCCCGTTTTTGCCTGAACGGTTTTTCGATTACTATGCCATGCCGGGGCGGAAAATGAATCCGTATCGCGGTTGGGAAATTTATGAAAAAGGTATTTATGATATTTTAATTAATATAAAAGAAAAATATGGAAACATTGAGTGCTTTATTTCTGAAAACGGGATGGGTGTTGAAGGAGAAGAACGGTTCCGTGATGAAAGCGGCATGATTCACGATGACTACCGGATTGAATTCATTCAAGAGCATTTAAAATGGGTGCATCGCGCGATTGAAGAAGGAGTAAATGTTAAAGGTTACCATATTTGGACGTTTATGGACAATTGGTCGTGGACCAATGCCTATAAAAATCGGTATGGGCTCGTGGCAGTCGACTTGGAGAACGGTTTGAAACGAACCATTAAAAAAAGTGGTTATTGGTTTAAATCGTTGGCAGAAAACAACGGATTTTAAACGGAAAGCAAGGCGTCCCGGGCAGCGGGGCGCTTTTTGTCGGTTGGGAGGACGGAGCGGCAACGCAAAAGCAGTGAAGGAGAAAGCCGCATTGGCTATTGTGCAAACAGATGATTGTTCGTACAATGAAAATAGGACAATGACGAGGGATGAAAACGATGCCAAAATATGAGCAAATTTCTAACGAAATACGCAGACGAATTAAAGAGGGAGTGTATTCCCTAGACGAGCCGATTCCTGATGAAATCTCGCTCGCTGAGGAGTTTGGCTGCAGCCGGATGACCGTGAAACGGGCGCTTGATCTGCTTGTGTCCGAAGGGCTGTTGTATCGAAAGCGCGGCCATGGCACGTTTATTGTAAAATCCGCCATGCTTGATGGATTGGTGAACGTCGTCAGCAACGAAACGCTCGGCTTGACGAGTTTATTGAAAGGTCGAAAGGTGACAAGCCATATTATCACGTTTGAAGTGCTGTTTCCATCTGATGAGGTGGCTGCTCATTTGTGCATCGACGCGAACACACCGGTGTACCACTTAATCCGGCTGCGCAATGTGGATGGCGAACCGTACGTCATTGAACGGACGTATATGCCCGTCCATTTGATCCCGGGGCTCAACGAAACGGTGCTTCATGGCTCGATTTATCGTTACATCACTCACGAACTCGGCTTAACGATTGCAGGGTCGCACCGAAAGATCCGCGCGGATAAGCCGAATGAGCTTGATCGCCAGTACTTGCAGTGCGCACCCGACGATCCGGTGTTGGAATTGGAACAGGTTGGTTTTTTGAACAATGGAGAGCCCTTTGAATACTCCTTTTCCCGTCATCGGTACGACAAATTCGTATTCGTCACCGTCAGCACCCGCCGCTAAACGGCGCCTGCTTTCGCGATCCGGGAAGGCAGGCGCGTTTTGTTTGCCGTTCAGGGTTGTTCTTTCCGTCTTTCTTCTAGAGAGTTGGTGGTTTATTGAACGCTCTCCCACCTACGCTAACGCTTAGAGGTGGGAGATTCTTGGGAACACCCGCCCAACGGCAGGCTATGAACCAAGCCATCCCCGTGCGTCCCACGGTTCGACTGCCCTACAACGACAGCAAACGAAGCCCTTCCTGCAAAAACCCGATCGTTTGGTTGATCAGCTCCGCTTGTGTTCGGGTGGGATACAGCCTGGGGCAGGGGGTGAAATGGAACTGGACCTCAGTACGCGCGTCTCCCGACTGGTTATGCAGCGATTTTTTCTCCTTTTTTCTCCATTTATAATGGCGCTCGATCGATTCCATAATGTAAATGGATAGAACGAGCAGGGAAGGATGCCGCCAATGAGAAGCAAAGCGACGCAGTGGCTGTTGTCTGTATGGGGACTGATGGATCCGCTCTATTATGCATGTTCCCGCCTCGAATATGTTGGTGGGAAAGAGAACGGCTGTCGTTCCATTTTCCGCGTCCGTTTGCTTCGATACAAGGGTGAAACCATTCACCTTTCGGACGGAACGACGATCGCGGCCAATGACTGGCTGTTGAAAATTCACCTTCATAATGTTCGTCTGCTTCGCGAACTGATGCAGTATCGAAGCGATATTCAAAAAGGACGTTATATTTTCGAACAAGTGAAAGCCGGTTTGCCGCATGTCGCTCATCATCTTTACCATCACAAACAGTCCTCCCGCATAAAAGGGATCATCGGCGTGACGATGTTAAATAAAGGTTGTGAGAGACTCGGATTTGATGCCATTGACATTGGCAATTCATTTTACCGTTGGTTTAAAATGGCATCCCATTGGCCGATGATGACAGTGGCCCAACACCGTCTCATGCCGCTTGTCCGCCCGCCGAAATATTTGGTGATGTCAAAGGAAAAATTGTTTTCGTTGTACGGCTGCCATCTCATCCACTAACTCCCTCTTTCTTCTCTCCTCCGTTTCACTATAATGGGTATCGAGGGAGGAGAGAAGACGATGACTTTCTTTTTTGTTTTTCTTGCAATCTTGTTATTGCTTGCTTTGGCCATTCGCAAAGCCCACCGCAACACGTATGAAGCGGTTTTGCATAAAGTCCAAGTCGGCCGTTCAGAGGATGGAGACGGAGCCCTTCGGATTTTGCAGCTATCGGATTTGCATCTTGAAAAACTGTCGATCACCCCGGACGATTTATACGAAAAGCTGAAAGAGGAAGCGATCGATTTGATCGCGTTGACGGGCGACTTTTTGGACCGTGAGGAAAGCATCGCCAAGCTCAGTCCGTATTTGGCCGCGCTGAATGCATTGAAACCGACGTACGGCATGTATGCGGTGTTTGGCAACCACGATTACGTGCTTCAAGGCGAACCGTTTGCGCGCTTGAAAGCGACGCTTGAGGCGCACGGCTGCGTCGTCTTGCAAAACGAGACGAAAACGATCACCGTCAACGGTCAAACCGTCAATATCATCGGCATCGATGACTTTTACACGGGGCGCAGCGACATCAAAAAGGCATACGCCGGCGTGAAAGACGGCATCAACCTCGTGTTGACGCACGATCCGGACATCGTGCCGCATATGAAAGACTATCATTTTGACTACTTGTTGTCCGGCCATTTCCACGGCGGGCAAATTCATTGGCCAAAGCCGTACCATTTGGCGAAAATGAGCAAAACGCTCACCGAGCGGAACATGATCAAAGGTTATCATGAATGGGAGGGGAAACCGTTTTATATCAACGAAGGGCTTGGGCAAACCGGGGTGAACATTCGAATCGGCTCGAAGCCGGAAGTGACGCTCCACTTGTTGGCGCTGCCGTCCCGAAGAGAAGCAGTGAAAGCTGTCTAATTGGCAGCTTTTTATTTTTTTATTAGGCAGGAAAGCGGTTTCGCTTGCGCGTGCCACCATGCGGCGCGCTTTTTGTGTGGACTCGTCTCCCTGTTGTTGGGGGAAATCAATGACCGTTTGCATAGACAAGGGAAACAATCGCCATACTTTTTAAAGAAAGGAGTGAATGGCCAATGGAACCGTCGTGGAAAGCTCTCTTGCCATTTTTAGTTGTCATCCCGATTTCAATTTGGACGAAGCAAGTGATCCCTGGACTGTTTGTCGGGCTGTTGGTCGGCAGCTATTTCATGACGCCGTCGTTGCTTGGCGGGCTGCGGACGATGCTTCATTACGTCGTCGATAACTTGATGCAGACGAACAACATTCGCATTATCATTTTCTTGTATGTGTTCGCCGGTCTTGTCAGCATGATCAAATACACCGGCGGAATCAAAGGATTCGTCCATCTCGTCAGCAAAAAAGTGAAATCGGCCAAAACCGCCATGCTGCTGACGTGGATTTCGACGATGGTGACGTTTAGCGACCCCGATTTTCGCATCGTCACCGTCGCGCCGATCATGAAGGCGCTGCGCAAACGGCTTGGGCTGTCGTCCCAGCAAATCGGCTTTGCCATTGAGGTGACATCCAACCCGGTTGTCGCGCTCATCCCAATTGCCACCGCGTTTGTCGGCTATATGGTGTCGGTCATCGATAAGGCGCTTGATACGGCTGGCATCGGAGCGGAGCCGTACATCGTGTACGTCCGAAGCATTCCGTTTAACTTTTTCTCGTATGCCATTATTGCGGTTGGGCTCTACTACAGTTTTTTTGTCTATTCGTGCAAAAAACAAGCGGCAGTAAGCGAAAAGCGGAAAGAGGCGCCGATTCGAAGCTGGAACGAGCGGTTGGCGCTCGAAATGGCGGAAGAACAGCGGCCGGCTGACAATGAGCCCAATGAAGCGCAAGGGGAAGAAGGAGACGCGATGCAGACATGCCCGCGCGCTTACCAAAAAGAAACGCCGGTCAAGCCGTGGAATTTGATCGTTCCGCTTTCGATCGTGCTTGTCTTGACGTTGTTTTTAAGTTGGTGGGACGGCCGCCGGGGGGCAAGAACGTTTTGGCAGGCGTTTTTGCAAAGCGATGCGCTCGGTGCGATGTTGGAGGCGCTGTTGTTTACCGTGATCATTACAGTGGCCTTTTTCCTTTGGCAAAAGTTTAAGCTGAACGATTTATTGACTCATTTTGTTAAAGGCGGCAATGAGCTGATTTCCGTCATTTTAATGCTGGCGCTCATTTGGGCGCTGTCGGCTGTGGCGGAGGATTTAGGGTTTTCGCAATACATTACGGGCCATGTCAAAGAATGGATTCCGCCGTTTTTCGTCGCTCCGATTTTGTTTTTGCTTGGCGCCGTCATTTCCTATTTCATCGGCTCGTCATGGGGGACGTGGGGGATGTTGATGCCGCTTGGTGTGACGCTCGCGAGCCAGTCGGGAACGAACATTTTGCCGGTCATCGGCGCGGTGTTTGCGAGTGGGACGTTCGGGGCGTTTGCGTCGCCGCTTAGCGACAATACGGTGACGCTTTGCACTATTTTGGATTTGCCGGTGATGGAATACGCGCGAACGAAGCTGATTCCGTCGTTGATCGCCGCCGGCATCGCCGCCGTTTTGTTCGGCGCGACATCGTTTCTTTTGCATTAACGCTGTTGTCGTCCTCTTTCGTCTTCCGTGATACACTAAAAGAAAAAAGAGAAGGGGAACGCTGATGGGAGAGGCGGAACGGCGGCTTGAGGAGCTCGGCCAATGGCGGGAGGAAGATCCGAAAGAACGGCTCGAGCAGCTGAATGAGCGGCTCGCGGTGGAGGATGCGTATTATCAGGCCGCAGAAGATGAGCGGGCGCGCGAACGGTATTACCGCCGTCTGCCGCTTGAAGGGGACGGATTGATGTTGTTTGTCCGCTATCATGAACTGGTGGCGCGCACCCATAAGCGGCGGCTGCCGTATTTTTTCAGCAAGGATGAGTATTTGTACACATGGGTCGACTTGCAGCCGGACGGAACGGTGCGCAGTTTGTATTCGGGCGAGCGGAAAGATCCGAAAACGTTAATCGTCCAAGATGTGGAAACGATGAAGCGGCGTTATGACGAATTCCGCCAGCTGCTGAAAAAAGCCAAACAAGGGCCGGGCGAGGTGCACGAGCGGGTGAACACGATCGAGCAGCAATGGAAATTCAATGCGGAACATGTCGTTCCGCAGTCGTGGTTTGGCGCGCGTGAACCGATGAAAGGCGATTTGCATCATTTGTTCGTCTGCCAGCCGGAGTGCAATACGATGCGGTCGAATTTTCCGTACGCGGATTTCCCGTTTTACAATCCGGAAGATCCCGACGAACAAATCCAAAACCGCTGCGGCGTCGTCCATAACGGCTATTTCGAGCCGGAATACGGCAAAGGGACGGCGGCAAGGGCGATGTTGTACTTTCTGCTTCGCTACCCGAAGGCGATCGCAAAGTCGTTTCGGCGCAAAATCGATATTCCGCTCCTTGTCCGTTGGCACGAACAATTTCCGCCGACAGTGTATGAGCATCATCGCAACAGCGCGATTTTCTTCATCCAAGGCAACCGCAATCCGTTCATTGATTTCCCGGAACTAGCGGGAAGGATGGTGTTTCCGTTTGAGGGGGCGTTGTGAAATGAGGTTGAAGGCGAATATCGGCTTTTTTGTTTCCAAAGCGCATCTGAATCGCTTGGAAGTGGAGAAACAAGAGTGATGGCAAAAAAGCTGTCTCCCGAAATAAACGACCGTCTTTCGGGGACAGCTTTTTGCCTTGCTGCTAGACAAAGTGTGAAAGAGATCAAGCGGAAATGGTTTGTTCGTCCGCCGCGTGGCGGTCTGCTTGTTTGCGGAAGTATGTTGCGACAATCGGACCGGAAATATTGTGCCAGACGCTGAAAATAGCGCTTGGAACGGCGGCGAGCGGCGAAAAATGGGCGGTCGCTAAGGCCGCACCAAGCCCGGAGTTTTGCATGCCCACTTCAATGGAAATCGCCTTTTGTTTTGGCGGTGACAGGCGAAACAGTTTGGCAAACCAATACCCAAGCAGCAAGCCCAATCCGTTATGAACAACGACAATAAGAAAAATAAGCAGTCCGCTTTTGGCAATGGCCGCTTGGTTTTGTCCGACGACGGCGGCGACAATGGCCACGATGGCGATGACCGAAACGAGCGGCAGCGCCGGGATGCACGCTTTGACTTGCTTTTGGAACAGCGCCTGGGCGATGAGCCCTAAAACAATCGGAATCAGCACGACTTTGACGATTGACCAAAACAACGCGGCAGCGGATACGGACAGCCATTTTCCAGCTAAAAGCAAGATGAGCGAAGGCGTCAAAATCGGCGCCAAAATCGTCGAAACCGAGGTGACGGCGACCGACAGCGCCGTGTCCCCTTTCGCCAAATACGTCATGACGTTGGACGCCGTTCCGCCCGGGCAGCAGCCGACTAAAATAATGCCAAGCGCTACTTCACGCGAAACCGGCAAGAAATAAGCGAGCAAAAACGCGATAAGCGGCATGATCAGAAACTGGGCAACGACGCCGATCAACACATCAAGCGGACGCTTGAACACCTCTTTAAAATCGTTCGCTGACAGCGTCAATCCCATGCCAAACATCACGATGCCTAGAAGCGGCACGATATACGGAGCGATCCACGTAAATGCGCTGGGAGCGAAAAAGGCGAGCGCTCCAAACAGAAGCACCCAGATGGCAAAGGTGTTGCCGACAAAGTTGCTGATTTTTCCTAGTGTGTTCATTGAGCTTCCTCCTTGAGCAAAGATGGGAAAGATATACAAAAAATTATATATACTTTTCAAAAAAATTCAACTGATGAGGTGGCGAATTTTGAAGAAATGGTGACAATGAGGAATGATTGTGAAAAATGTCACTCCTTTTTTCTTAGCTTATGGTATGATTGAAATTGAGAAGAAGAATCATTATTGAACCACAGGAGAGCGGATAGAAAAACAGGGGGAAATGATCATGGTGCTGACTGATTTGCATAAAGGGGAAACAGCGGTCGTCGTCCGTCTGGCCATGGAGCAGGAGGCACTGAAACAGCGTCTTCTTCATCTAGGGGTGAAAGAAGGAAAAATGGTGCGGTTGAAAGCGGCGATGCCGTTTGGCGGACCGGTGATGGTCGAAGTCGATGGGCAGGCAATCGGCTTGCGGCGCAAAGAGGCGGCGTCGATTGAGGTGAGATAAATGTATGTCGCTCTATTTGGCAATCCGAACACCGGCAAAACGTCATTGTTTAACTGCTTAACTGGGTCTTATGAATATGTGGGCAACTGGAGCGGGGTGACGGTCGAGAAAAAAATCGGAGTGCTCCGCCAGCACGGGGTTTCGGTGGTCGACTTGCCCGGCGTGTATTCGCTTCAGCCGCTGTCTCGCGATGAAGGAGTGGCGACCGATTTTTTATTGACCGAGCCGTGCTCAGCGATTGTCAATATCGTTGACGCGTCGCAGTTGCGCCGCAATTTGCATTTGACCGTTCAGCTGCTGGAATTTGGCCGTCCCGTTGTCATCGCGCTAAACATGGTTGATGTGGCGGAAAAACGAGGCGTGAAAGTGGACGCCGCTAAACTGTCGAAGTATCTTGGCGTTCCTGTTATCCCGGTCATCGCCCGAACCGGAAAAGGAACGAACGAATTGGTTCACGCCGTTTTGGCGGCAAAAGATAAGCCGCACCCGGCAATCGCGATCGATTACGGCGCCGAGGTGGAGGACGCCATCAGGCGCATTGCCGAGCAGCTGCCGGACGATGTGCCAGGGGACAAACGGTGGGTGGCGCTGCAGTTTCTTGAGGGAAATGAACGCATGGCTGCGTATTTGCATAATAGCATGGACCTTTCGCCGCTCGCGGCGATTCGCGCGGAGACGGAGCGGGCGCTTGGCGGCGCGCTCGCCAAGCATATTTACGAGGCGCGCGACCGTTGGATCGCTGAGGTGATCGCTGCTTCAGCCATTGAGTTCAAACATAAGCCGTTGACATGGACGGAAAAAATCGATGCGGTGGTGACGAACCGCTACGTTGGGCTGCCGATTTTTTTGGCGCTGATGTATGTGGTGTTTATGCTGACGTTTAACTGGCTGGGGACGCCGCTTGCCGATCGGCTTGATGCGTTTTTCTCCGGTCCGCTGGCAGATGGGTTGTCCCGTTTTCTCGACTGGGCAGGGGCATCGCCGTTTATCAAGGCGCTCGTCTTGGACGGCGTTGTTGCTGGGGTCGGCGGGGTGTTGGTGTTTGTGCCGCAAATTTTCATTTTGTTCTTTTTCATTTCTTTGCTTGAAGACTCCGGATATATGGCGCGCGTGGCGATGGTGATGGACCGGATGATGGAAGCGATCGGGTTAAACGGCAAGGCGTTTATCCCGATGATCATTGGCTTTGGCTGCAACGTTCCTGGAGTGATGGCGGCGCGGACGATTGAGCAGCCGAAAGAGCGGCTCATGACGATCTTGGCGCTGCCGTTCATGTCATGTTCCGCCCGCTTGCCGGTGTACGCCTTGTTTGCCGGCACGTTTTTCGCCCGCGAGCAGGCGCTTGTCGTGTTTTCGCTTTACGTGCTTGGCATTGTAGTGGCTTTGGGGCTTGCCAAGTTGTTCTCATCGACGCTCTTGAAAAACGAAAATTCGCTGTTTGTCATTGAATTGCCGCCATACCGCGTGCCGCAGGCGCTCACACTATGGCGAAGCACATGGGAAAAAGGGAAAGGATTCATCCGCAAAGCAGGAACCTTTATTTTCGGCGGTTCGGTCGCCATTTGGCTGCTGACGTATGTCGGGCCGCGTGGGGTTGGCGTTCCAATGGATGACAGTTTGCTGGCTGCGATCGGCGGGTTGATCGCACCGTTGTTGTCGCCGCTTGGCTTTGGCGCCTGGCAGGCAGGCGCCGCGTTGATCACCGGTTTTTTGGCGAAAGAAGTTGTGGTGTCGACGATGAATATTATTTACCACGTTCATGAAGCAAGCGGGCTGAAGAAAGTGATTGCTGCCCAGTTTACGCCGCTGTCGGCGTTCAGCTTTATGGTGTTCGTTTTGCTTTACACTCCGTGTCTGGCAACCGTGGCGGCGATCCGCAAAGAAACCGGATCGTGGAAATGGACGCTGTTGTCGATTGGCATCGCCTTAACGGTTGCTTATATGATTTCACTTCTTGTCTACCAAGCTGGAAAGATAGTAGGTTTTCCATGAAAGGAGAGAATATGATGATGGCGAATATCATCATTGGCGGAGCGATTTTTGCCTACGCCGGCTGGACGCTGGTCCGACACGTGAAAAAAAGCGCCAAAGGGGCGTGCGCGTCATGCCATGCAGCGGACCATTGCCGAGGCAGCTGCGGGACGGAGAGATAATCCGTTCAAGACAAACGGATTCCTGACGATGATCGGAATCCGTTTTTTCATTTTCCGACGAAAGACTTTCGCTTCCATGGTTGTAGGATAGCCAAAAAATAAGCGGGGATGCAATGGGCAAACTTTCGTTTCAACGGGCTCTGGAGGACAAAAGATCAGGCCGCTCTTTGTTTTGGCTGTTGGGTGTTGTTGCCTCAATGATGGCCGAAACACCGGGGGTAGAAAGCTTTTTTCGTTCAACCGTTGAAACTCAAGGGAAGACCGTGAGTGTGGAGGATAAACTTTTGACAATACTCAATACCTGCCGCAAGGTAAAAGTATGAAAAGCTGCGAATAGCGAAAAGGCGTCTTTGGATCAAGGTTCGCACAGTTGCGTAAAAACAAAGCAGCAAAAAACGATGTTGTTGTCCTGTCATCCAAGTTTACTGGGTTGGCGATGGAATTTCACGCAATAATTGAACTTGACCCGGCTTTGGCCCGCTCTTTTCCTCACTCTTTTCCTCATTCTTTTCGTTTTTGGATGGGACGGATGTAACTCTCTAATTCGTGGGCAAGATGCTGGATGCAATCATTTCCCCGGAACTTGGCATCCTCGACAAGGTACACCGTGAAATCTTCCGCTTCTTTATTGGTCATAGTGAACTCATATCCATTCAAATCAAGGAACGTGACGAATACGGTTAAAGCCGTCCGCTTATTGCCGTTGTGGAAAATATGACCTGTCGCGATGGAATGGTAATAGCAGCAAGCCTTTTCAATAATCGAAGGGAACTGTTCCTCCCCGAACAATTTCGTTTTCGGTCTTTCCAACATCCACGCGAATTTATCGGGGAATTGGATCCCCGCTTGTTCTGCGTCGTCGTACATTTCCATGACCGTGTAATGGATAAATAGGATTTCTTCCGCTGTCAAATAATAAACCATGTTTTCCTCCGGTTGCTCCTTTATCTATATTTCAAGTTGCGCAGCGCTTCGTCATATTTGGAGATCGCGCGGTTCATCGCCATCACGACTTCAGGACGGACTTCTTTTGGAATTCGGTTTGCGCGTTTCATCACGATTTCCCCTCGTTCCTTGTCGTAATATATTTCGATTTCATCGCCTTTATTTAGGTTTAGCATCGTGGCTAAATCTTTCGGGATGCTAACGGACAAACTATTCCCGACTTGGCTAATCCGACGTGTATACGTTTTGTCATCCTTGCTTCCCAACATTTCCGCGTCCATTTCTTTTTCATCTCCTTTCCATATAATGGGCAAAAAGGACGTTTTTATCCATAAAATTATTACTGTATAAACAATTATAACAATAATCTTCCGAAAAGCAATACGGAATAATAAAAAAGGGCTTTTTGTCTTTCAACGAGAAAAACGCATGCCGCATTTCTAGAATCGATGTCGTTAGGAGGGAAAGAGGAGTGCCGCATAAAGTGAGCTTGTACGGATATGCCGTCTGTGTGTTATGCCATGCCGGACATAGTGAGGTCGGAAGCGTCAAGCAGTGGAACATGAAACAGCCGCGTCACGGAACGGATCAACGACGGCTATCTTTATTATTGCTTGGGGGGGATTTAGTTGGTTTATCAAATATCTTTGTCTTGCAGAAGGAATGAGGGATATTCATTGTTGCGACGGACCATCCGTTTATTATCTTGCGCGTGAAGCCAATCCACATAAGCTTGGAAGCGGAACGGTGAGATGAACGAGGATGGCTTGCTGGCTGTGGGCAGGCGCGCCCAAGAATCTCCTGCCGCTAAGTGTTTGCGCAGTCGGGGGATCATTCCATTGAGGGTAGGTTCTTTTTCACTATTCAATGGATATACATGACGCTGTTTTTGTCGTTTCTTGTTTCAAAGAATGACGAAAACGAAAAGAAGGAAACGATATTCATCAAAATTTGTTTGTAGTTAGGACGAACGGACTATTTACATGGAATGAAAAAAACGGTAAAAATAGAAGTGAGGACAGTAGTTTAGAAAAAAGAGAAAATTCTGTTTATCAAGGGGACAGCATTATGGTTTACGATGGAATCATTTTGTCGTTGTTGATCGGCTGGTTTCGCGGCGGAAGCCTGAAAGGGTTGGCCAACATGAAATTGCGCGGCGGTTGGTTGTTTCCGCTCTTGTTGGCGGTGCAGTTTATCGTCTTTTTCCTTCAAGAACGCATCGAGTGGATCGCCAAAATGAGCAACGTTATTTTTCTTCTCGTCTATATCACAGGACTCGCATTTCTGTGGCTCAACCGCCATCAGCCGGGGTTTCCGGTCATCTTCGCCGGCGTCTTGCTTAACTTTATCGTCATGGCCGTAAACGGCGGACGGATGCCGGTATCGATCGAAGCCGCCCAATTTCTCGGCCGCGAATACATCGAAGCGTTAAAAGCCGGTCTGTACGGCAAGCACCAGGCGATCACATCGGATACGCTTCTGCCGTTTCTTGGCGACATCATCCCGCTGTCTCCGCCGTACCCGCGCCAACAAGTCATCAGCATCGGCGACGTTGTGATGAACGTAGGGGCGTTCTTGTTCATCCAGCATCTGATGCTCAGTGCACCGCGCCATGGGGCAGACGATGCTGAGAAAGAAACAACGGCCGCTCCTGCGAATCAATAAACTAATTTTTAAGGGGGAAAAGGACATGAAATTCAAAGCAAAACAAGTATTGATCAATTTGTTCATCCTCGGTTCGGTGATTGTGGCATTGACTTCTGGATTTAGACTGATTGAATAGTTGTGGCTTTTCTGCAAGATTTGATTCAAGATGTTTTCAACACTTGATTAAGAAAATGATTTCATGTATTGCGTCTCTTTTTAGTCTTATTAATCGAATTTTATTCACATGAGAGTGGTTATATATGGCGTTGAATTTTAAAGAAACAGAAAAAATTTATATTATCATAATTTCATTTTTAGGTTTGTCCAGCTTTTGGATTAATCTTGATTTCTTTGCTCAATCCCTTTGGGATTGGGTTTTAATTTATATGTTAGTTGGTTCCATTATTTTGTTGAATTTTTTTCCGATTAGTTTACCTCCTAAAGCTAATTCTTTCTCAATGGACTCATCTATTTATCTTGCTATTTTATTTTTATATGGCATTAGTTTTACTCTGAAAGTTTTGTTTATTTATAGTGTTGTGGAACTGTTTTACAGACGAAAAATGTCTTTTTGGAGACATTTATTTAATTTTTCAATGTATTGTTTGATGATATCAGGTGCCTATTATTCCTTTTTGTTTTTCCACGGAGAAATTGGAAAGATAAATTACTACAATCTCCTGCCTTATTTAGTTAGTTTACTGGTTTATTTCGGGATTAATGTTATTTTGATATTGCTTTTCTTTCTCTGCGTGGGTCAAATCTTTAAAGGGGCCCTAGAACTAGGAATTTTAAAAGAGGCATGTGTCAGCTATTCTATTACTCTATTACTTTCATTAGTTTTAGCTATTTTGTTATGGGAAGCAAAATACTTTGGGCTATTCTTACTGATTATTTTAGTGACATTGTTATCTTTTATCTTTAAAAAATTTTTGCAATTATACCAACTAGTCTCCAACCGCGCCAACAAAGACCACCTCACCGGTCTTTACAACCATGGCTTTTTCAAAGAAACGCTCAAGGAGCAGTTTTCCGACTGCAAACTGCTTAAACAGCCGTTGACATTGGCGTTCCTCGATCTGGACGACTTTAAAAAATACAATGACCGAAACGGCCATTTGCAAGGCGATCGTTTGTTGACTTTTTTCGGGAAACTACTGCAAAAAGCAGTCGAAGGGATGAACTTCACGGTCGCCCGCTATGGCGGAGAAGAGTTTGCCATTTTAATGCCCAACACGACGAAAGAAGACGCGTACGCGTTTTTAAACCGGTTGCGCAAAGAAGTGAACGATACATATTTTGAAGGCGTCGAGCATATTCCGTATCGTTGCCTGTCGTTTTCGTGCGGCATCGCCGAGATGGAAAAAGATATGTACGAAAGCGAGGAATTGATCCATCGCGCCGATCAAGCGCTGTATTACGCCAAGGCGCAAGGGAAAAACAACGTGCAGCTGTATGATAAGCACAATATGTGTTTGGATGAGATTAAGTTTAAGCAAGATTTGGAAGCGCTCGAGCAGCAAGTGAAATTTTTTCTTTCCAAAGATGTCTATACATACCGCCATAGCAAACGGGTGTTTAAATATGCGTTGGAGTTTGGCAGTCGTCTTGATGAGTTGACCGACCATGAACGGCAGACGCTCATTTTAGGGGCGCTCATCCATGACATTGGCAAAATTGAAGTGCCGCGCGATATTTTAAATAAGCGGGGAAAGTTGGAGAAGCATGAATGGGAGATCATTAAAAAGCACGTAACGTGGGGACGCGAGATTGTGGCGGCGGAGAAGCGGTTTGATGATTTGCTTCCGCTTGTCGAGCTGCACCACGAACGATATGATGGGAAAGGGTATCCGTACGGGCTGAAAGGGGAAGAAATCCCGAAACTGGCCCGCATTTTGTGTATTATCGATTCGTTTGACGCCATGACAACCGAGCGGCCGTACCAGCCGACGAAAACGTTTGAAGAGGCGCTTGAGGAAATCGAGCGCTGCGCAGGAACGCAGTTTGATCCGGTGTATGCGGCGAAGTTTATCGCGTTTGTGCGGAAGCATTATTTGCCGCTTGCCGAGATGGAGCAACTGAATTAAGTGAAAGAAGGCACTTGCCGATGGCAAGTGTTTTTATTTTTGGCTTTCCGTGAAAATCCTGCGCCGGCAAGCGGTGATTTTCAATCCCCGGGTGGAGGGCAAACCATTGCCCATGGACCTTTCTGTGAAAAATCAAGCGTCGGTGGGCTGTGACGTTCATGTGCTGGGAGTAGAGAGGAACATTTACTTATGGATGAGATTTTGATCGATTTTGATTGATTGAATTATTTATTTGATTTATATTGATAGAAAATGAATGTTTTTGATTGATTTTTTCACTATCTTGGGATATGATAGAGTTGTAAGCGATATCCCCGATGATCGGAGGTGGGAGTGTGCTGACAGAAGAACGTCACCGCCTCATTTTGGACCTGTTGGCGCAAAAAGGAGTCATCAAGCTGCAAGAGCTCGTGGAGGCGACTGGGGCGTCGGAGTCGACGATTCGCCGCGATTTGACGCAGCTTGAAACCGAAAAGAAACTGCGCCGTGTGCACGGCGGGGCGGCCTTGTTGCAGCAGAAGCGCGAAGAGTTAAGCGTATCGGAAAAGTCGTTGAAATATATCGAAGAAAAGCGGCGGATTGCCGCGTATGCGGCCAGTTTGGTCCAAAAAGGAAACTGCATTTATTTAGATGCGGGAACGACAACGTGGGAAATGATTCCACATTTAGCTGACAAAGAGGTCATCGTTGTCACGAACGGCGTGATGCATGTCGAGCGGCTGCTTGAGCATAACGTCACGACGTATTTGGTCGGCGGCATGATCAAGCCAAAAACGAAGGCGTTGATCGGGCGCGGCGCCATCGAGTCGCTGCGGCAGTACCGCTTCGACCAATGTTTCATCGGCGCGAACGGTGTTCATTACGACTATGGCTATACGACGCCGGACCCGGAAGAGGCACTGGTGAAATATACGGCGATGCAGTTGGCGCAGCGTGCGTATGTGCTTGCAGACCATTCGAAGTTGAATGAAAGCGCGTTCGCAAAAATTGCGGATTTGCATGAAGCGGTGTTGATCACCGATGAATTGGATGAAGAGTGGAACGATTTGTATCGAACAAAAACAACAGTAGAGGTTGTGGCTCCGTGATTTACACATGCACGTTGAATCCATCTGTTGATTATATCGTTCACCTCGATGAGCTGCATGTTGGTGAACTGAATCGTTCGGTGAAAACGTTCACATTTCCGGGCGGGAAAGGGATCAATGTATCGCGCGTGTTGAAGCGTTTGGATGTTGACAGCACGGCGCTTGGATTTGTCGGGGGATTTACCGGCGGGTTCATTGAAAGCGAGCTTCGGAAAGAAGGCATTGCCTGCGATTTTGTTCATGTCCCAGGGCAAACGCGCATTAACGTCAAACTGAAAGCTGGGCGGGAGACGGAAATTAACGGTGAAGGCCCGATGATTGCCGATGACGATGCAACGCAATTGATAGCGAAAATCGGAGCGCTTTCGGCCGGTGATGTGCTTGTGCTCGCCGGAAGCGCGCCGATGTCGCTGTCGGCGGACATGTACGAGCGATTGGCGGCTCGAGCGGTGAAACGGCGTGTTCGTCTTGTTGTCGATACGAGCGGTCCGGCGCTCGAGGCGCTGCTCGCCTGCCGGCCGTTTCTTGCCAAGCCGAATCACCATGAGCTGGCCGAACTGTTTGGCGCCGCTGTGCTGACGAAAGAAGACATCATCCTCTATGGCCGCCGATTGGTTGAAAGAGGAGTAGAGCATCTCATCGTCTCGATGGGCGGCGCGGGGGCGTTTTACTTCGGCCGGGAAGCAACGCTGTTTGCCGAAGCGCCAAAAGGAACGGTGAAAAATTCGGTCGGGGCGGGTGATTCGATGGTCGCTGGGTTTTTAGCCGCCCATACGAGCGGAAAACCGATCGAGGAAGCGTTCGCTTACAGTGTCGCCGCCGGAAGCGCGACCGCGTTTTCGGAAGATTTATGCACGAAAGAGGAAGTCGAAGCGCTCGTCGACCGCGTCCGCGTCGTGCGTTTATAGGAGGAAATCAAGGGGGGGCGTACAGATGAACGTCACGGATTTGTTAACAAAGGAAACGATGATTCTTGAACTTCGGGCAAAGACAAAAGAGGAAGTGATTGATGAATTGGCCGCGAAACTCGCCGAGGCGGGGGCGGTCAGCGATGTGGAGGCGTTCAAACGAGCGATTTGGGCGCGCGAACAACAAAGCACGACCGGCGTTGGAGATGGCGTTGCCATTCCGCACGCCAAAACGGCGGCGGTCAAGCGCCCGGCGGTGGCGTTTGGCCGTTCGACCGCCGGGATTGATTACGAGTCGCTGGACGGCCAGCCAAGCCATTTGTTTTTCATGATTGCGGCCCCGGAAGGCGGGGAACAGACGCATTTGCAGGCGTTGGCGAAACTATCGTCGCTGTTGATGGATGCCTCGTTCCGCACCCGGTTGGAGCGTGCTTCGGATGAAGAGGAGATCCTCCGTTTGTTCAAAGAGAAAGAGAACAAAAGGGAAGAACCGTCTCTGCAAGGCGCCCCATCTGGCGGCCGACGGAAAGTGCTGGCGGTGACCGCTTGTCCGACAGGAATCGCTCATACGTATATGGCCGCTGATGCACTGAAAGCGAAAGCGGCGGAAATGGGGGTGGCGATCAAAGTCGAGACAAACGGCTCCGATGGAGTGAAAAACGCTCTGACGGCGCAGGAGATTGAAGAGGCAACGGCGATCATTGTCGCAGCCGATAAACAAGTCGAAATGGACCGCTTCAACGGCAAACACGTCATTCAAGTGCCAGTCGCCCAGGCGATTCGTCAGCCGGAGAAGCTGATCGAGCAGGCGTTGCGCCAAGATGCACCGATTTATCGGGCGAGCAGCACGGCGCGAGGCAGCGCGGGAGCGGCGAAGCCGCGCACCGGTTTTTACAAGCATTTGATGAACGGTGTATCGAATATGCTTCCGTTTGTCGTCGGCGGCGGGATTTTGATTGCGCTTTCCTTCACCTTCGGCATTAAAGCGTTTGATCCGAAAGATCCGTCGTATCATCCGTTTGCCAAACTGTTAATGGACATTGGCGGCGGCAATGCGTTTGCGTTAATGGTTCCTGTGCTGGCTGCATTCATCGCCATGAGCATTGCCGACCGGCCGGGGTTTGCGCCGGGGATGGTCGGCGGTTTTCTGGCGGCGAACGGCGGGGCGGGTTTCTTGGGCGGATTGATCGCTGGCTTTCTGGCCGGGTATTTGGTCGTCGGGCTGCGCAAACTGTTCAGCCGCTTGCCGCAGTCGCTTGAGGGGATTAAACCGGTGCTGCTCTATCCGGTATTCGGCATTTTCCTCACCGGCGTCATTATGATGTATGTGGTCATCGATCCTGTCAAGGCGTTGAATGAAGGGCTGAAACATTGGCTTTCCGGCATGGGAACCGCCAACTTAGTGCTGCTTGGCGCGGTGTTGGGCGGCATGATGGCGGTCGATATGGGCGGACCAATCAACAAAGCGGCGTATACGTTTGGCCTGGCGATGATTGAAGCTGGCAACTTTGCGCCGCATGCAGCGATTATGGCTGGCGGGATGGTGCCGCCGCTCGGATTGGCGCTGGCGACAACGTTCTTTAAAAAGAAATTCACGAAAGCCGAGCGGGAAGCCGGAAAAACGTGCTATATCATGGGCGCTTCGTTCATTACCGAAGGGGCGATTCCGTTTGCCGCGGCTGACCCGGTGCGGGTCATTCCATCGATTATCGTCGGATCGGCCGTTGCGGGAGCGTTGACGATGTGGTTCCATATCGGGCTGCCGGCGCCGCACGGAGGGATTTTCGTCATCCCGATCGTCAAAGGCAGTGCATGGCTTTATATCTTGGCTATTTTGATTGGTTCCATCGTAACCGCATTGATGGTCGGGTTGTGGAAAAAAGAAGTGGAAGAATAATAGAAGAAGAGGCGTTTCGCCAAAGGCGGAGCGCCTTTTTTGTTATGGAGTTTGCTATTTTTCTTACCAAATTTTCATGACAATGGTCATTTATCATGATAAAATGAACGGTTGTAAATGAGAGGAGAACCCATGATGAACACATTCTTGCAGCTGAATACGATTTTTATCAGCATATTGATTGAATCATTGCCGTTCGTTGTGCTCGGGGTGTTTGTTTCCGGAGTCATTCAAATGTTTGTCAGTGAAGAGGCCGTACAACGGTGGATACCGAAAAACCGCCTTTTGGCCATTGTTTATGCCACATTGCTTGGGGTGTTTTTCCCTTCATGCGAATGCAGCATCGTGCCGATCACCCGCCGTCTCGTCGCCAAGGGGGTGCCGCTTTACGCGGCCGTGCCGTTTATGTTAACGGCGCCCGTCATCAATCCGGTTGTGCTGTTTTCGACATATATCGCTTTCGGAAGCAGTTGGACGATGGTATTGTGTCGGGCGCTGTTTGCTTGCGCTGTCGCCGTCGCTGTCGGCGCCGTGATGGCGATTCGGCATGAAGGCAGCGAGTTGCGCCATGAACGGCGCGAGATGCCGATGATGCCCCGTACTTGGAAAGAGAAAATCGTTGGCACCCTGCGCCATACGATCGATGAATTTTTTGCGACCGGGAAGTATTTGATCATTGGGGCGTTCATTGCTTCGGCGATGCAAACGTATGTGAAAACGTCGGCGCTTGTGGCGATCGGCAATGGGAAAGTGGCGGCCTCTTTGGTCATGATGGCGCTCGCCTTCGTGCTGTCGCTCTGTTCCGAGGCGGACGCATTTATCGCCTCGTCGTTTCAAAGCACATTTCCGTTTCACGCGCTGGCAGCGTTTCTCGTTTACGGGCCGATGCTCGATGTGAAAAATACGCTCATGTTGTTTCAGTCATTCCGAGCCCGGTTTGTGTGGAAACTGATTTCCTATATCACGTTGTTTGTGTTTGCCGGATCGCTATTGATCTAGCAAGGAGGTGGCGGCATGATTCGCATGTATATTTTGCTTGGGTTTGCGTTTTTGTTTTTTCATTTATATATTACTGGAGAGTTGAGCAAATACATTAATATGCGGTATTCGTATATTTCGTTTAGTGCGATGTTTGTGTTTGCTTTTTTAACGATTGTGCAATTTGTGCTGGCAAGCCGCAACGAGGAACCGCGTGATCATGGGGAAGAGTGCTGTGGCCATCACCATCATGAGCCGTCCGCACGCTGGAAGCGGGTGGTAAATTACCTTATTTTTGTTTTTCCGCTGGCTTCCGCCTTCTTGTTTCCCGTTGCGACGCTGGATTCTGAAGTCGTAAAGGCGAAAGGGATTCATGTTCCTGGGATGGCGGCTGACGGCAGCGATCCGTTTGCCCAGCGGCAGTTTTTGCGTCCGGATACGAGCATGTATTATGGGCGGGACGATTATCAAAATGCCATGGAAAAAGAGCTGAAAAAATACGGTCGTCTTGCTCGCTTGGAGTTGAATGATCAAAACTATTTAAATGCCATGGAAACGATTTATCAGTTTCCCGGTGCATTCGCCGCCCGCGACATTGAATTCACCGGGTTTGTTTACCGTGAGGAAACGACGCGCGCCAATGAGGCGTTTCTCCTTCGCTTTGGAATCATTCATTGTGTTGCGGATTCAGGGGTGTACGGGCTGCTCCTTCAGTTTCCAAAGACGGTGCCGCTTCAAAATGATGAATGGATTCATGTGAAAGGTACGCTATCCACCATGTATTACCAGCCGTTTCATATGACGCTTCCGTATGTAAAAGTGACGTCATGGGAGAGGGTGGCCAAACCGAAGGAGCCGTACGTATACCGCCAATTCAATGAATAAGAGCGAGCCGCGGACTGGCTTGCTCTTTTGGATAAAGTTGCGCTCATTCCTTTTGCCGCGCTTGTTTCACCGTGGTGATTGCGCTTGTTTGGCTGAACGAATTGTCGAATTGGGAAAGGGCCGTCAACGCTTGGGCGGCATCGATCACCTCGCCGAGCTTCAAGCAAAGCAAGCGCTCCTCTTCCAACCCGCGCCGCCGCCACTCGGTCCATAGACGGTCGAGCGCTTCTTTCGGCGTATCATCGGCGAGGCGGAACGCGCCGTAATGCATCGGCACAAACAGGCGGGCCCGGCAGTCCAAAAACGCCTGCACTGCTTCTTCCGGTGTGGTGTGCTGCGGCCCCATAAACCATTCCGGTTCGTACGCGCCGATCGGCAAGAGCGCATAGTCGATGGAAAAGCGTTCGCCGATGTCGCGAAAGCCGCGGAAGTAGCCGCTGTCGCCAGCAAAATAAACCGTCGGTGCGTCGTCCGCTTCAATGACCCACCCGCCCCAGTGCGACGTATTCGTATCCCAAAGCGTTCGCCGCGTCCAATGTTGGGCGGGAACAAATGTGAGCGATACGCCGTGAAAGGAGGCCGTTTCCCACCATGACAGTTCGGTGACACGGCGATAGCCGCGGCGGCGGAACAAGCGGCCGAGCCCCTCGGGCACGAATATGTGCGGGTCACCGTGCAAACGGCGGAGGCTGCCGAAATGCAAATGGTCATAGTGGCCGTGGGAAATGAGCACAACGTCCACGGGCGGCATCTTGTCAAGCGGAACACCAGGAGCCGTCAAGCGTTTGGCCGCGCCCATCCAATTCGCCCAGACGGGATCGGTGACGATGGTGATGCCATGAAGTTGAACGACAAAGGTCGAATGGCCGACCCAGCAGAGCTGCGGCCGTCCGTTCGGCTTCTGAAGCCGCTCGTATTGAGGCGGTGAAACATGCGGCACGACGTAGGACAAATCTTTTTGTTTTTGTTTCCGCTCCCGCTGCCAGCGGCGGAAATCGGCCCATGTTTTGTGCGTCGAGACGCCGTCTAAGTTTTCATAGCGCTTGGCCAATGATTTCTCACTCCATTTTTTGTATTATATTATTTAGAGTAGCAAACCTTTTTTGCGAAGTACAAAATGTTTGCCCAGGTGGTGGAATGTATGCTTCGTTCGTTTACAATCCGCACGGCAAAGCGGGATGACATGATCGACATTACTTCATTCGTCGAGGAGACGGTGCGCCAGGCTAACGTGACGGAAGGGATCGCTGTCGTTTATTGTCCGCATACAACGGCTGGCATCACCATTAACGAAAACGCGGATCCAGATGTCAAGCGCGACATGATGCGCCGTTTTGATGAAACGTATCCGTGGGAGCATCCGCTTGACCGCCATATGGAAGGAAACACGGCCGCTCATATGAAAGCGAGCACGGTTGGCGCGTCGCAGCACGTCATTATTCACGAAGGCCGGCTGCTGCTTGGACGCTGGCAAGGTGTGTATTTTTGTGAATACGATGGGCCGCGCCAGCGGACGTTGTATGTGAAGGTGATCGAAGGTTAGCAACCATAATTTTATTATGTAAACAAAAGGAAAAGAATAAGGCGGAGAGACGATAGATAGGTTAGCAAGAAGTTTGGGCGAATTATGGATAACCCCCGGACAAAGTGTTTTGTCCGGGGGTTACCGTTACGCCGGCGTCGTTAAAATGAGCGGCCCGTTTTTTGTAATGGCGATCGTATGTTCATATTGCGCTGAATACGAGCCGTCGATCGTTCGCGCCGTCCAGCCGTTCGGATCCATTTTGCTTTGCCATGCCCCCATGTTGACCATCGGTTCGATCGTGATGACCATCCCTTCCTTTAAACGCATCCCTTTTCCTTTTTCACCGAAGTGGGGGACATACGGCTCTTCGTGAATCGTCGGGCCGATGCCGTGTCCGGTGAAATCGCGGACGACGGAAAAGCCGTGCGCTTCGACGTACGTTTGAATGGCGTGGCCGATGTCGCCGATCCGATTGCCGAGAACGGCTTGCTCGATTCCTTTATAGAGCGACTGCTCGGTGACGTTAAGCAGCTTTTCCACGTCTTTGCCGACGTCGCCGATGGCGTACGTCCAGGCGGAATCGGCGAGCGCTCCGCGCAAATTGACGACAAAATCGATCGTGACGATATCGCCTTCTTTCAGCGGCTCATTGCGCGGAAACCCGTGGCAAATTTCATCGTTAATGGAAGCGCATGTCGCATACGGATAGCCGCGGTATCCTTTTTGTTCCGGTTTGGCGCCGTATTTGGCCAAAAACGTTTCAACGAACCGGTCGATTTCCATCGTTGTGACGCCCGGTCCGATGCGTTTGGCGATCTCTTGATGACAGGCGGCGAGCAGCTTCCCCGCCTCGCGCATCAATTGAATTTCCCGTTCCGTTTTGACGTGAATCATGCAACTGTCTCCTTTTCCCTCGATGTGTTTCGCTTCGATAGTATTGTAGCAGAAACCGCTGTGATGTTAAACTAGGGCGATCCGTTCGCAACTGGGGATCTATTCCTGAATTTTACCCAAAAATAGTTTACTCATCTGTGCGAAGGGCGGCTAAAGGAAAAGATGCCCAGACCAAAAGAAAAGGCCCTTTGATGGCTGGGCATACAGGATATCGATATGTTGACCTTTGTTCACAAGAGCCCTTGCGGCCGGTCTTCGCTATATCATAAGGCGGCAAACAGCTGTTTTTCTTTATCAGAAATCGTTGAGGAAGAAGGAGACGGTGCGAGCGGCAAATAAATCGACACCGTCGTTCCTTTATGTATTTCGCTTTCGATGCGAATCGTTCCGTTCATCGATTCAATGATGCGGTAGACGACCATCATTCCGAGCCCCGTGCCTTTGACGCCTTTCGTCGTAAAATACGGTTCGCCAAGCCGTTCGAGCTGTTCTTTCGTCATGCCAACGCCGGTATCAGCGATGCGGATGAGCACACGTCCGTTGTCAATGGAGACGTATACTTGCAACGTCCCGCCGTTAGGCATCGCTTCGATGGCGTTTTTCATTACATTGAGCAAACATTGACGGAATTTTTCGCGCTCACCGATGACGGAAAATGGGGCAAGCGTCGCTTGAATATCGACGCAGCTCATATTGGCGAGCGGGCGGAGGATGTCAATGACTCGCTCGATTTCGAGCTTCACGTTCAGCTTTTCCGGCGTCTCGGGCGCCGGCTTGGCAAACGTCAAGTAATCGGTGATGATCGCTTCAGCTCGGTCAAGCTCCTCAATGGCGATGCGCGCATACTGGCGGCGTTTGTCGGCAGCGAGCGGCTGCTCTTCGATCAGTTGGATAAACCCACGCGCCGCGGTGAGTGGATTGCGAATTTCATGAGAGATGGAAGCAGCTAAATGGGTGACGGCTTCCATTTTCTCGGCGCGAATCACTCGTTTGCGCAGCGCGATGTTATGGTGCACCATTTCCTGAAACGAACAAACGATGA
Source organism: Geobacillus sp. CCR (assembly GCF_052906625.1). Classification (NCBI taxonomy): domain Bacteria; kingdom Bacillati; phylum Bacillota; class Bacilli; order Caryophanales; family Anoxybacillaceae; genus Geobacillus; species Geobacillus sp. CCR. The sequence continues at coordinate 45,091 of NZ_JBREBQ010000012.1, forward strand.
GCATGCTGATGGGCTGTACAAACAAAAAGATAAGCGCAACGGAAGGCGGAGGAGAAACCGCAGCAGCCATCCACTCCGCTATGGCGACGGTCAATAGGCCAGAGCCGAAGCTGAGCGATGCAGCGAACAGCGTGCGCTGTTTGGTTGGCAGCTCGACAAACCGTTTTGTCAATAAACTGCTTGTTGCAGCGATGGCGATGGAAACGACGACGGTGACGAAGACGCCAGCTCCGCCGAACAGCGAGCGGTAGGCGATCGCCGTAAACGCTAAAACCGTCGCCGCCCCCGCTCCGCCGTACAAACCGCCAAGCCACAGAGGAATTTGCCGCAAGTCGAAGATGAAATCGCTCTCTGTTCCGACCGGGAGGGTGATGCATAACATGATCACGACGGCGTAACAAATGGTCGGCAAATAAAGGCGGAATCGTTTTGGTCTCTTCTCCTGCTCCGTACAGAGGGGAACGAGGAACACCGGCAGAAGGATGAAAAACAAGTTGAGCAAAAAGTCTTTGAAAATATTCAGCATCGCGGCACCTTCTTTCCCATCGTCAAGCTGCATAACCAGAATTTCTACAAAAACTGCGAATATATTACATTGTAACTGGAAAACTGTCTGGATGTTAAGGTGAAATCGATAGCCTTTTTTTGCTATAAATCTCGTTTTTTCGACAAATATAGGTAAAAAGAACTATTTTGTTCTTGATAAAAAATACCCTTTATTTTTTTATATTATTCTATAATATTTTAATTGTATATATTTTCTATCAACCTTTTATTTGATATGGAGGGATATTTTTGAAAAAACGGTCGATTCCATCACTTGTTGCGGCGCTGTCGCTCGGCATCGGGCTGTGGGCATCTCCGGCGGAAGCGCCGAAAGCGGCTAACGCCCCCGGCATTCCAGCTGTGAAGCAAGGGGGACCGGTCGATTTTGCGATTGCCAATGAGGAAAAGCTGGCGGAAATGTTGAAACGGAGCGGAAAGCTTCGCGCTGATGCGACTCCTGCTGAGGTGGAACAAGCAGTGCGCGACTATTTGCGGCAAAAGGCGATTCATATGCCGCGGGGAAAAGGAGAATTATACGATAAAGAGGCAAAGCGCGCCGAGGCGATGCAGGACGGACAGCAGACAAATGGCGTGCTGAACGGGAAAGGGAAAAAGCTCGGACAATCGAAAACGGCTTCCGTGCCATCCGTCAAGCCGGAGCCATGGAACGGCGGCAAGCGGGTCGACCGTGTACTCGTTTTGCTCATCGAGTATCCGGACTTTCCGCATAACAACATTCAGCCAACTGAAACGGATATGTATTATAAAGATTATACACGCGAACATTATGAAGATATGATTTTCGGCGGCGATGACGGCTATTACGATGGACCGAATGGCGAGAAGCTTATCTCAGTAAAAAAATATTATGAAGAGCAATCAGGCGGCAGCTATTCCATTGAAGGAAAAGTGGCAGGCTGGTATCAGGCGAAGTATCCGGCTAAATACTATGGCGGAAATGTACCGGCGCCGGATGGCAATGACGTCAATCCACGGGCGCTTGTGCGCGAAGCGCTGGCGGCAGCCGCCCAGGATCCGACCATTGATTTGCGTGAGTTTGACCAAGAGGATCGCTACGATTTAGACGGCGACGGCAATTATCGCGAACCGGACGGTTTGATTGACCATTTAATGATCATTCACTCCAGCGTCGGAGAAGAATCGGGCGGCGGTTCGCTCGGCGGCGATGCCATTTGGTCGCACCGCTGGAATTTAGGATCGGTGTACCGCATTCCGAATACGACGACGGATGTGCCGTATTGGCGCGGCCAACTGGCGGCTTACGATTATACGATTGAGCCGGCTGACGGGGCGGCAGGAGTGTTTGCTCACGAATACGGCCACGATTTAGGGCTGCCGGATGAATACGATACGATTTACTCCGGTCTGGGCGAGCCAGTTGCCTATTGGTCGATTATGTCAAGCGGAAGTTGGGCGGGACGCATTCCGGGCACCGAGCCGACCGGCTTCAGCGCCTGGGCGAAACAGTTTTTGCAGTCGACCATGCCCGGCAGCAACTGGCTGAGCGGAACGACCGTTGAGTGGAACGAAGTAACGCCAAACGGTGTTGAAGTCGTGCTCGATGAAGCGAACACGAAAGGGACGAACAACGATGCCGTGCGCATCAACTTGCCGGACAAAGAAACGGTCATCACGACCCCGCCAAGCGGTGCGTATGCCTATTTCTCCGGCAGTGGAAACAACTTAGATCATACGATGTCAACGACGATCGATTTGACGAGAGCGTCCAAGGCGACGCTGGCATTTGATACATGGTATGCGATTGAGAAAGACTGGGATTATGGGGCGGTAGAAGTAAAACCGCATGGCAGCAACGAATGGACAACAATTCAAGGAAACATTACGACGCCCGACAATCCGTACGGGCAAAACCCGGGCAACGGCATTACCGGTACGTCAAACGGCTGGGTGAAGGCGGAATTTGACTTGTCGGCCTATGCAGGACAAACGATTGACCTTCGCTTCCATTACATCACCGATGTGGCGGTGTCGGAAGCTGGCTGGTATGTTGACAACATTCAAGTGACGGCAGATGGAACAATCGCGCTCACAGACGATGCAGAGGGCGACAGCGCTTTCGCGTTGGACGGTTTTGCGAAAAGCGACGGCATCGCGCGCTCGAAGCATTATTATTTGCTTGAATGGCGCAACCACCGCGGCGTCGATGAAGGGCTCGCCCATATTTTGCGCGGCGACCGGCTTCTTTCGTACGATCCAGGGCTTGTCGTCTGGTATGTGGATGAAGGCTATGACAACAACTGGACGGGCGTCCATCCGGGCGAAGGGTTTCTTGGCGTTGTGGATGCCGACCAGCATACGTTAAAATGGTCGGGCAATACGACAGCGTCGACTCGCTATCAAGTGCACGATGCGGCGTTCAGCCTGCAAAAAGGAGCCCCATTCCGCGTGGCAATCAATGGCTCACAGCTGATCGACAACGATACATCGCCGACGCCGGTGTTTGACGACAGCCGGTCGTATGACAATAAAGGGGCCGTCGACGCCGGCCGGAACGTGCCCAACTATGGCCTAAAAATCCGCGTCATCGGTGAAAGCGTTGACCGCACGGCAGCGCGTGTGTTGATCCACCGCTGACCACCTCCAAAGGCGCACGGAACATTTCCGTGCGCTGAACATTTATCGACACGGTTTGTCATCCCTTCGTCGAATTTGTTGATTTTTCTTTCCCCCTTTTTTCCGCTTTTTCCGTTTATAATCATAAGTAGGATCGGATGAGAAGGGGGAACAATCAGAATGGAATGGTATGAACAGCTGTCGGCGTGGATTGCCGAGAAGCAGCCGGTGCGTGTAAAAACCTATCAAGGGGAAGCGGTCGTGCTGCCGGTCAAGCTGTATCAGGACACGCGCAAACTGTTTGTTTACAACCGGCAAATGCGTCTAATGAACATTCCGTTGGACCGGCTCATTTCCGTCGAGCCGACGCGCATCATCGGTTCCTTTGACCGTCGGGGAGAAGAGGCCATGGTACATACTCGTTGAACGGAGGGCACGCGTCTTTGGGCGCGTGTTTTTTTGATGGTGGTCGGCTGTTTCTGCCTGCGGTCTGTTCTGTTGCGCTGGGCTCTATACCCAATGAAGGCGGCATTCGCGTTGCGATGTGCCAGGGAGCGGAATGGTTTTTGTTGCATAGGCAAAGACTATCTTTTAGAATGGAAAGGACGAACGACTGACCATAAGGGGGAAGGGACATGCATGGCAAACGGATTGCCTTGTGCGCGTCACGCAAACTGGACGAAATGACAACGCTTATTGAAAAGCAAGGAGGAACGGCCATCATTCGTCCGGCGCAAGGGACCGTCTTTTCAAAGGGAAGCGAACTGGGAGAGGAAATGCGAACCGTCATCGCCATGCGGCCGGACTGGATCGTATTTACGACGGGAATCGGCTTTGAGGCGCTGTTGGAAGCGGCCGACCGGGAGGGAATGGCTGCTCAATGGCATCGAACGATCAAGGAAGCGAACGTGGCTGCCCGCGGCTATAAAACGGTGACGGCGTTGAAACAAATCGGCGTCACCCCGGTGGCCGCAAGCGAGGACGGGACGACGAAAGGGTTGATTGCTGCTCTTTATGGGCACGACTTTGCGGAAAAAAACGTTGTTGTACAGCTGTACGGCGATACCGCGCCAGCCTTGAAGCAGTTTTTTCTTGAACAAGGCGCTTTGTATACGGAATTGTTGCCATACCGGCATATCGCTCCGGATGAGGAGACACTGGCGACATTGTATAAAGAAATCGTCGGGCGCGAAGTCGATGCCGTCTGTTTTACATCGGCGATGCAAGTCCGCTTTTTCTTTTCGTTCGCCCGCGAGAAAAAAGAGATTGCACCGCTGCTTGACGCGTTTCGCACCGATGTCGTGGCCTGCGCCGTTGGCAAAGTGACAAAAGAAGCATTGGAAGAAGAGGGAGTCGATCGCGTCATCGCCCCGGAACATGAGCGGATGGGAGCGATGATTGTGACGCTTGCCCGTTATTTTCAACAATAAGCCCTGTTGAGGGTTGTTTTATATGAAAGGGCGGGGCGAGCATGAAACGAAGCTCATTCCAGCAGATGGCGAGCACGGTTCGGCGGGGATTTGCTACGGCGCGTCGCTCATGGGGGCGAGCGTGCTGTTTTTTTTGCGCTTGCCTGTCGGCGGTGTGATATGACTCACAACGATGGAGATGCTGCACACAGTATAATGGAAACAACGGACGGATCATAAAAAGGAGGAATTGATGATGCATTCATTTTGCCATATGGGCGGCCCTGAAGGGGTGAAATTATGCGCCGGTCTGGCGCAATTAAAACAAGAACACGGCCCGCTGCGCGCCCAAATGGAGCAGCTGCTTGCCGCAGCGGAGGCGATCGGCCGCGGGGAAAATGACCGCAACTGGCGTGAGCCGCTCGCTGATTTGAGAGAAAAAGTTGAATCGTTCGTCGCCGCCCTAGATCCGCATTCGGAGCGGGAAGAAGGCGTATTGTTCCCAATGATGGCTCGGTACATCGGGCGGACGACCGGCCCTATCGCCGTTATGGAATACGAACACGAACAGGCGAAAACGCGCCTTTCCATGTTTTTAGAAAAGACCGCCCAGCTGCCGGAGAACATCGACAGCAGGCAGGCGTTGACGCTTGCCGGCGCGGTGATTGAGGCGTATCATATTTTGGATGAGCACTTCATGAAAGAGGAGAACGTGCTCTTCCCGATGGCCGAGCAGTTGTTGTCCGATGCGGAGAAAGAGGAGCTGTTTGCGCGCATTAACTAAGTAACAAATGGAAAACAGGATGCCCCAAACGACGGGCATCCTGTTTTTTATTATTGGTTCATTTGTTGGCAGGTTGTTATGCGATCGTTAGGGTATGCGGAAGCGCACGTTGTTTCGTTCCCGCCGCCGTTAAAGTTGACAGGCAGGCTGTTAGGCAATCGGTTTGCCCCCTCCGCCTGTTCAGTTTAGGGTTCCTGATGTGACGCCCGCCGCTCGCTTACTTGGCGCGGTTGACCGGCTCTGCTTGTTTTGGCATTCGCTTTCGATAGACGACGTAGCTGCGCTGCAAGTAGCGGAGCGGGAAGCTGAATACGTGAACGAGACGGGTGAACGGCCAGACGGCGAACAAACCGAATGCAGCGAGAATATGAATCTGAAACCAAAGCGGCACCGCTTCCATATAAGCTGGGTTCGGACGGAACGTAAGAAGGCCGCGAAACCACGGGCCGATTGTCGTCCGGTAATCAAACCCGTGCGAATCGATGTTCAGAAACGTCGACGACAACCCGCTGGCGATCACGACAAGCAAAAATCCGAGCGCGACCCAGTCGCCGGTGCTGCTTGTCACCCGTACGCGCTTGACCGTCAAGCGGCGGCGAAAAAGGATCACGAAACCAACGAAGGCCGCCAAGCCGGCCGGAATGCCGCCTGCCAAGGCGAGGGCGTGGTACATCTCTTCTGTCACGCCAAGCGCCTCGTAAAACGGCTCGGGAATGAGAATGCCCATCACGTGGCCGACAAACACGAACAAAATGCCCCAGTGAAAGAGAAGGCTTCCAAGGCGCAACTGCCGTTTTTCAAGCAGTTCGCTTGATTTGGATGTCCAGCCAAACTGGTCGCGCTGGTAGCGCCAAATATGGCCGGCGACAAATAGGACAAGCGCCAAATACGGAACAATCACCCAGAGAAATTGGCTGGCCATGCCGTTGCACCTCCTTTCGGGAGCGGCGTCACGCCGAGTTGAGTGAATGTGTGATTGAGCGCGTCAAACAGCTGTGCATACGGGCTGCCTGCCGCTGCCAGCCGGTCGCCGATTTCGCGGATATGGCCGGCATAATCGGCGAGCAAGGCGGTCGTATGCTCTTGATCTGCATAGGCCATCCATTCAAGCATGAGCGGCAAGTAGTCGGGCAGCTCGTGATCGGAGACGGCGAATCCGGCCGCCTCGTAGCGCGCTTTTAAGGCGACGAGTTCGATTCCGCGCTCCCGCTGCTCGCCGTTTGTCATATACGTCAAGTACAAATTCGTTTTTTTGCCGAAATCAAATGTTTCGACATATTGCTCCATCCGCTCTCGAGCCGGGGTGACCGCGAGCTGTTCGGCCACTGCCAAAAGCGGCGCACGGACGGTTTCATCGTCAAGCGAGCGGATGGCGTCTAGGCAGTCAGGAAGCGATTCGGCCCACTGTTCGTCCGGGTAAGACAACAAATACGATACACATAGAAAGACCGTTTGTTGTTGTTCGCTGTTCATCGTAAATCCTCCATTTCATTGTTGAAGGGGCGGGGCTCGCCTTCTTTCTCCTTTTACAGCGTGCCGCAAGCGCCCGGGCCGCCGGCAAATGCAAGCCCGCAGCTGCCTTGTTCCGCGTACAAGTCAGCGACTTCTTCGCGGTGCGATGCTGGAATGACGAAGCGGTCTTCGTATTTGGCAATCGCGAGCAAACGGTACATCTCTTCAATGTCTTCACGGCTTAAGCCGAGCGATTCAATGAGGCGGATGTCCGGCTGTTTGTTCGTTTGTTTCGCCCGCATATACGAACGCATGGCCGCCATTTTTTTCAACGTCGTACGGATGTGCGCCGTATCGCCCGCCGTCAGCAAATTCGCCAAATATTCGATCGGAATGCGCATTTCATCAATGGCCGGGAAGATGTCATCGGCGCTCGCTTGGCTTCCTTTTCCTTCGATCGTATTCATGATCGGGCTCAGCGGCGGAATGTACCATACCATTGGCAGCGTCCGGTATTCCGGATGCAGCGGCAAAGCGATTTTCCAGTTGACGATCATTTTGTAAATCGGCGAGCGCTGCGCCGCGGCGATCCATTCGTCCGGGATGCCGGCTTCTTTCGCGGCGGCGGCGACGGCTGGATCGTTTGGATCAAGGAAAATATCAAGCTGGGCGTGGTACAGCTGTTTCTCATCTGTGACGCTCGCCGCTTCTTTCACTTTGTCAGCGTCATACAGCATCACACCGATGTAACGGATGCGGCCGACGCACGTTTCCGAACAAATCGTCGGCATGCCGGCTTCGATGCGCGGGAAGCAGAGCGTGCATTTTTCCGCTTTGTTCGTTTGCCAGTTGAAATACACTTTTTTGTACGGGCAGCTTGTGACGCAATACCGCCAAGCGCGGCAGGCGTTTTGGTCGACGAGGACGATGCCGTCCTCGTCGCGTTTGTACATGGCGCCTGACGGGCAGCTCGATACGCATGACGGATTGAGGCAATGCTCGCAAATGCGCGGCAAGTACATCATAAAGACATTCTCAAATTCCGCTTGGATCGCCTGCTCCATTTTGACAACGTTCGGATCACGCAAACCGGTGATATGGGCGCCGGCCAGATCGTCTTCCCAGTTCGGCCCCCATGACAGCTCCATCCATTCGCCGGTGATGCTTGATTTCGGCCGCGCCACTGGCTGGTATTGTTTTAGCGGGCTGTTCGTCAACGTTTCATAGTCGTAATTCCACGGTTCGTAGTAATCGTCGATCGTAGGCTGGTACGGATTGTAGAACAAGTTGACGAGCCGCATCGCTTTCGAGCCGGATTTGAGCCGCAGTTCGCCGTTTTTCAACTCCCAGCCGCCTCTATACTTCTCTTGGTTTTCCCATTGTTTCGGATAGCCGATTCCGGGTTTCGTTTCAACGTTGTTAAAGTACATGTATTCAGCGCCGGGGCGGTTCGTCCATGTGTTTTTGCACGTGACGCTGCACGTATGGCAGCCGATGCATTTGTCCAAATTCATCACCATGCCGACTTGCGCTTTAATCTTCAAGCCAATCAACCTCCTCGAGTTTGCGGATGACGACGTACAGGTCGCGTTGGTTGCCCGTCGGTCCGTAATAGTTGAATCCGTAGCTTAACTGTGCATATCCGCCGATCATATGCGTCGGCTTTACGTGGATGCGCGTCGGGCTGTTGTGCGTGCCGCCGCGGTTGTTTGTCAGCTTCGTGCCCGGCACGTTAATATGGCGGTCTTGCGCGTGGTGCATAAACGCCATGCCGCGCGGCAGCCGGTGGGAGACGACGGCGCGGGCGACGACGACGCCGTTTTCGTTGAAACATTCGATCCAGTCGTTGTCGTTGATGCCGGCTTCGGCCGCATCATCTTTGTTCATCCACACGGTCGGCCCGCCGCGGAAAAGCGTCAACATCGGCAAGGAGTCGAAATACATGCTGTGGATCGACCATTTGTTATGCGGCGTCAAATAGTTCAAGATGACTTCCTTTCCGTTTTCTTTCGGGCGTTTGTTTGAAAACGGACGGTGCGGCAACACCGGCTTGAACGTCGCCATCGTTTCGCCAAACTCGCGCATCAGTTCATGATCGATGTAAAACGACTGCCGGCCGGTCAACGTCCGCCACGGGATGAGCCGTTCGACGTTCGTCGTAAACGGCGAGTAGCGCCGCCCGCCTTTTTCCGAGCCGCTGAACGCCGGCGAGGTGATGACCGTTTTCGGCTGGGCGGTGATTTGTTCAAACGTAAAGCATTCTTCCTCGCGTTCTTTCGCTAAATCGGCCAATTTCAAATCCGTCTTTTTCTCAAGCGCCTCCCACGCTTTCACCGCCATTTTGCCGTTTGTAGTTGATGACAGCGTCAAAATCGCTTCAGCCGCTTTTTTCGCTTCGCTGATATCCGGGCAGCCGTCGGCGATGGAAGCGCGCCGGACAGTGCCGAGCCGGCGTTTCAACTGTTCATACTCGTCTTTCGCTGACCAGGCAATCCCTTTTGTGCCGATCGGCTGGCGGGCGACATTTGGACCTAAGGCGGTCATTTGGTCGTAAAGAAGGGTATAGTCGCGTTCAATGACGTGAATGTTCGGCATCGTTTTGCCCGGAATCGGTTCGGTTTCGCCTTTGCTCCAGTCTTTCACTTCACCGAACGGCTGCGCCAGCTCTTGCGCCGTATCGTGCAACAGCGGAGTGGCGACGACTTCTTTCATCGGCTTTAAGCCGGCTTGTTTGGCGACATCAGATACGGCTTTCGCAAGTGATTTGAAAATATCCCAGTCCGAGCGCGCTTCCCAGAGCGGAGGCACGGCTGGATTGAACGGATGGATGAACGGATGCATATCCGTGCTGCTTAAGTCATGTTTTTCATACCATGTCGCTGCCGGCAGGACGACATCGGAGTAGAGCGCTGTGCCGGCCATGCGGAAGTCCAAGTTGACAAGCAGATCGAGCTTGCCTTCCGGCGCTTCATCGCGCCAGCGGATTTCTTCCGGGCGCAGGCTGTCGCGGTCATCGTTTAACAAGCCGTTCGTCGTGCCAAGCAAATGTTTTAAGAAGTATTCGTGCCCTTTGCCGGAGCTTGAGATTAAGTTGGCGCGCCAGACGATCAAGTTGCGCGGAAAATTCGCCTCGTTGTCCGGATCTTCGATCGCAAACTGCAATTCTTTCTTTTTCAGCTGTTTCGCGACGTAGGCGCCGATCTCTTCCGGCGTGCGGGCTCCATGGCTTACTGCTTCGTTATACAGCTCGATGCCGTTTTTGTTAAACGTCGGGTACGACGGCAGCCAGCCAAGCCGCGCGGCCAAGACGTTGTAATCGCCAGGGTGTGAATAGCGCGCTTTTTTGGCCAGCGGTGAGATGAGCTCATCGACCGGCCGCTCTTCATAGCGCCATTGGTCGGTCGCAAAGTAAAAGAATGACGTGCCGTTTTGCAATTTCGCTGGTCCGACCCAGTCGCGGGCGGTGGCGATTGTCTGCCATCCTTCCACCGGCCGCAGCTTTTCCTGCCCGACGTAATGGGCCCAACCGCCGCCATTCACCCCTTGGGCGCCGACGAACAAGACAAGGTTCAAGACGGCGCGGTAAATCGTATCGGAGTTGAACCAATGGTTGATCCCGGCGCCGACGATGATCATCGACCGGCCGTTTGTGTCGATCGCGTTGTCGGCAAACTCACGGGCGATTTTCACGACGAGTTCGCGGTCGACGCCGGTGATCGCTTCTTGCCATGCTGGCGTGAATGGCACCTCGTCATCGTACGAGCGGGCGACTGTGCCGCCGATGCCGCGGTCAATGCCGTAGTTGGCCAAAATCAAATCATAGACGGTCGTGACGTAAACGTCTCCTGTTACGGTTTGCACTTTTTTCACTGGAACCGCGCGTTCGATCGTTTTTCCGCCCTCAGCGGTGAAATATGGAAGCTGGATCGAGATGACTTCATCTTCGCTCCCTAAAAACGACAGGCGTGGCTCAAGCGGCTGTTCTGTTTCCTCATCAACAAGACGCAAGTTCCATTTTCCTTTGTCTTCCCAGCGAGCGCCGATCGTTCCATTCGGCACGACAAACGAGTCGGTGTTTTCATCATAGATGACCGGCTTCCATTCGGCATTGTTCGTTTGTTTGCCAAGGTCTTTCGCCAACAAGAAGCGGCCGGCCGTCCATGCGCCGCCGTTTTGTTTTAAGGTGACGACAAACGGAAAATCGGTGTACGTTTTGGCATATCGTTCAAAATATGGAACGGTCCGTTTGACGTAATATTCGTTTAAAATAACATGCCCCATCGCCATCGCCAAGGCGCCGTCCGTCCCTTGCTTCACCGACAGCCAGTCGTCGGCGAATTTTGTCGACTCGGCGTAATCTGGGCTGACGGAGACGACTTTCGTGCCGCGGTAGCGCACTTCGGCTAAAAAGTGAGCGTCCGGAGTCCGGGTGAGCGGGACGTTCGAGCCCCAGGTGATGATGTAGCCGGCGTTGTACCAGTCGCTTGACTCCGGCACGTCCGTTTGGTCGCCCCAAATTTGCGGCGACGCCGGCGGCAAGTCGGCGTACCAATCATAGAAGCTTAACATCGGCCCGCCCATCAGCTGCATGAAGCGCGATCCGGCGGCATGGCTGACCATCGACATGGCTGGAATCGGGGAGAAGCCGACGTTGCGGTCCGGGCCGTATTTGACGACCGTATACAATAAGGAAGCGGCGACAAGCGTCAATGCTTCATCCCAGCTGACGCGCACGAATCTGCCCTTCCCGCGCGCCTGTTTGTAGCGCTTCGCTTTTTCGCGGTCTTCAACGATGCTTTTCCACGCCTCAAGCGGGTTGTTTGGATGATGGGAGAGCGCCTCGCGCCACATGTCAAGCAAGATGCCGCGGACATACGGGTATTTGACGCGCAGCGGGCTGTACATATACCATGAGAAGCTCGCGCCGCGCGGGCAGCCGCGCGGTTCAAAGTCCGGCATATCCGGCCCGGTCGACGGATAGTTGAGCTGCTGTCCTTCCCAGGTGACGATGCCGTTTTTGACGTAAATGTTCCAGCTGCACGACCCCGTGCAGTTGACGCCATGGGTCGAGCGGACGACTTTGTCGTGCTGCCAGCGGCGACGGTACGCATCTTCCCAGGCGCGGTCGCCGTAGGTTGTTTCGCTATGGCCGTCGGCTTGGCGCTCGATCGGCCGAATATATTTGAAACGGTTGGCAAGCGGAGATCGTTTTCGTTTCATTTGCTTCACTCCTTATTAGCGTTGTGTACTTTTAACTATAGCCATGATGTCAATAACGCGATGTTAACTTTGTCACACTTGGCATCATTGTCACAAATCCGTCAAAGAAACGAACAAATATTCTTTTCTGTGGTATAATGGGGAAAACGATAAAAGTTTGAGGGGATTTCGTTGCGATACTCCAGCCATGTCATTGCCACATTATGCCTCGGCGCGGCGGCGGCCGCGCATACAAAGCTGCCGTTTACCGCCGCCTATACGGCGGGGCTTGTCATCGGCAGCCTTCTTCCTGACATTGACGAGCCGTCGTCATACGTCGGCCGCCGTTCGTTCGGCGTCGCGGGGAAAGTAAAAGAAGCGTTCGGCCATCGCGGCATGACGCATTCGCTCATCGTCTGGGGGGTGCTTGCCGCCCTCGTCTGGCGCGACTCGGCGTCGCCGTTTACCGCTGGGCTCGTGCTCGGCTACTTGTTTCATATTGTGGAAGACTTTTTTTCTGTTCAAGGGGTGCCGCTGTTTTGGCCGTTTTCGTCCAAGCGGTGGAAAGTGCCGCTCTATCGGACGGGAAAAGGGATGGAGAAAGCATTGGTTGGCATCGCTTGGATCGCATTCGTCTATTTTGGCGTCAACGGCTTGTTTCACGAATGGTGGCGGTCATGGTTGTCGATGTGGTAACGGCGTCCGATCAAAAAAGGAAAAAAGAGGTGCGGCGGCGAATATAGTGAGAGGAACGGATTTGACTAGATAAGGGGGAGAGGAAGATGAGCGAACAATATCCGGTGCTCTCGGGCGCCGAGCCGTTTTACGCCGAAAACGGGCCGGTCGGGGTGCTGCTCGTGCACGGATTCACCGGCACGCCCCACAGCATGCGCCCGCTCGCTGAAGCGTATGCGAAAGCCGGCTATACCGTTTGCCTGCCGCGCTTAAAAGGGCACGGAACGCATTACGAAGACATGGAACGGACGACATTCCACGATTGGGTCGCCTCGGTCGAAGAAGGATATGGATGGCTGAAACAACGATGCCAAACCATTTTTGTCACCGGGCTGTCGATGGGCGGGACGCTCACGCTTTATTTGGCGGAACATCACCCAGACATCTGCGGCATCGTGCCGATTAACGCCGCTGTCGACATCCCGGCCATCGCCGCCGGGATGACGGGCGGGGGCGAGCTGCCGAGGTATCTGGATTCGATCGGTTCGGACTTGAAAAATCCGGATGTGAAAGAGCTGGCATACGAGAAAACGCCGACCGCTTCGCTTCTTCAGCTGGCTAGGCTGATGGCACAGACAAAAGCGAAACTCGATCGCATCGTCTGTCCGGCGTTGATTTTTGTCTCCGACGAAGATCACGTCGTGCCGCCGGGAAACGCCGACATCATCTTTCAAGGCATTTCATCGACGGAGAAAGAGATCGTCCGCCTCCGAAACAGCTACCATGTGGCGACGCTCGATTACGATCAACCGATGATTATTGAACGGTCTCTCGAATTTTTCGCCAAGCACGCCGGATAAAACGAATCGGTATATGGCTGATCCTGTTCAAAGGAGAGGCCATTTTTTGTTTGTCGGTATTTTTGTGAAAAAATATGTGGCTGTTTTGCCGGGCTTGTTCTACACTTATAAATAGCTGGAAAAAGAATAAGGGAGTTTTCTTTGTATGAATCATATCAAACCGATCGCATTGCTCGTTGAAGAAAAACGAATCGTGGATGCCCTTGCCCAGGTGCGGCCGCATTTAGAAAACATGGGATTGTTTCAATGGCGGCCGCTCATGGCGTCATGGGACAGCATCGAGCCGTTTCGGGCGCTCATCCGGCTGTTTGATTATGCGCTCATGTACCGGCATAGCGGGCTTGTCGCGCGGTACGCCCACCGGAAGTTCAACACGTTGCAGACGCTCGCTTGGGTGTGTGATGAGTGGCTCGAGAACCGCCGGCCGCTCGATGTGGAAGAGGCGCTCACCCCGCGTCTTACAGAAGCGCTCGAAGGCCGGGTGGAGGAGCCGAGGGAATCGATCGCCCGGGCGGCGTTTGCGTTGGTGCGCGCTTTATTGGATATGCAGCGGATCGATGAGGCGCACGAATGGATGGATGTGGTTGCCCGCTATGAGACGGTGCCGATGCATGACAAGTGGGGCTATTTTTATATCGAGACCGGCGACCGGAAGCGCGCCGAACAGGTGATTCGCGCCGGTCTCGATGACCCGGAGCGCGGCGACATGTGCTATTTGCTGCTTTCGGATTTGTACGCTCTTGACGGCCGCCACCACGAGGCGCTTGCCGTTTTGGAGGAAGGAGGGCGGCGCTTTCCGCAAGTGCTGGCGTTTTACGCTGAGCGCGTGCGCCGCTTGCGCGATGTGCGCGCCTACCGTGAGGCGCTCGCGGCGATGGATGAACTTGACCGCCTGAATCCGCTTCATATGCATCGCCGTTATTTCGCCCATTTGCGCGCCGAACTGTATTACCAGCTTGACGAATGGGAGAAGCTTGAATCGCTTGTGAAAGCGGAGCCGCAGCTTGAAAAAACGCCGTACGCCCGAGCGCTTGGGCGGCAAAGGAAACGGTCGGTGGTGCTGCCGCTTGTGCCGGTCGTGCAAAAGCATAACTATTGCGTGCCGGCAAGTTTGGAAATGATGCTTCGATTGCTTGGCTCCCCCCGTACGCAGGATGAAGTGGCCCAACATATTTTTGATGTGCGCGGATCGAAATTGTCGACGACGGTTCATTATTTGGAAGAGCTTGGCTTTGTTTGCCGCTTTTTCGTCGGCTCGCCGCTTCGTTGGAAGCGGCTGATTGATGAGGACGTTCCGGTGCTGTTAAGCGTCGATTATGAACAGTCATCGCACGTGCAGGTGTTGTTTGGCTATGACGAGCGGCTTGGGGCGTTGTACGTGCAAGACCCGAATCTATTTGATCCGTTTGTTGTTTCCGAGGACGAGCTTGCCAAATGGTATGCAGGGACGCATTATTTGTCGATTGTGGCGCTTCCCCGGGAAAAAGCGGCGCTCGCCGCCGAGCTCCCCGAAGAGGAAGACCGCTATTTCCGCGAATTGCATGCGTTGGCCGAAAAGATGGATGAGGACGAGCAGGCGCATTTCGACGCGTTTGTCGCCTTTTTGCGCAAGCATGAGCACATCCCGTACACATGGCTGTATGTCATGAAGCATTTTAGCAGCGATGAGGCGAAGCCGCTTGTGTTTGATTACACCAGGCGCGTCTTGAGCGAGTATCCCGAACATAACGACTTGCTGCTGATGGCGGCGAAAGCGTATGTCTACACGCAAGAAATGGAGAAGGCTGAAGACGTGCTCAAACGGGTGAAAGGAAAGGCGCAAAGCCCGCTCTACCATTATTTGCGCGGCCGAATCGCCTTTTTTGCCAGCCGCTACGAAGAGGCGGCTCGCTATTTTCGCACCTCGCTCCAGTTGGACCCAGATCAGCCGGAAGTGTGGAGCTATTTCGGACTCGCCTCGGCGTACGCCGGTCATATCGAAAAAGGGCTCATCTCTTCGCGCGTAGCGGTCAGCTTATATCCGGGCGATTTGTTTATCGAAACGAACCATGGTGTGCTGTTGTTCCACGCGAAGCGGTTTGCCGAAGCGCGCGCCTGGTTTGATCGTCTTGTGCGCCGCGAACGGCGGGATGCCCAGCTTTGGTATGAGCGGGCCCGCTGCGATCGGGAGCTCGGCCGCCGGCGCAAGGCGGAACGCGGCTTTTGCGTCGCCAAAGCGCTCGACCCGCAGGAACCGTACCCGTATTTGATGTTGGCTGACTTGTATGATGACGACGGTGATCGGGAAAAAGCGAAAGCGGTGTTGGAAGAGGGATTGGCCGCCGCCTGGCGGTTGGCGCCGCTTTACGTCCGCCTTGGCGATCTCTATATGGAGGAAGGAGAGGCGGAACAAGCGGTTTCGTGCTACGAAGAGGCGATCCGCCATGACAGCGATGACGTGTTTGCCCATCTAGGCTTGGCGGCCGCCCTCGCGGAGCGCGGGGATGTGGAAGCGGCGCGCCGGTATGTAATCAAGCAGCGCACCCGTTTTGCCAACAACAGCGAATATTGGCTCAATGCAGGCAAATGGCTCATCGCCCACGGTTTCGCCGATGAGGAGGAAGGACGCGAGACGGCGCTGTCGTGGTTGGAGGAAGGGCTGCGCCTCGCCGAGTTTGATGCCGAAGAAGCGTACGAGTTTTACATCGACCAGCTGACAACGCCAACTCTTCGAGAGCGCGGCCGGGCGTTTTTGAAACAGCTTGTCTCGGCTCGCCCGAAACTCGCTTCGGCCCATTCCGCTCTCGGCGTCCTTTATGAGCGGCAAGGCCGGCCGTCCAAGGCCATGGCGTTTTACCGAGAAGCCGCCGCCATGGGCCATTGGCTTTCACTCTTCCGGCTGGCGGAGCTGTGCGCCTCGCTCGGACGCTACCAAGAGGCGAAACAACATTATGAGGCGTGTCTCAAAGCCGATCCGTCGTTTGTCCTCTGCCATTTTCGCTTAGCTGCGCTCTATGAGGCAGAAGGAAACGAAGAGCGGCAGCACGCGCATTTGCTTCAGGCGATTCGCCTTGCTCCGCTGCGAGTGGATAGCGAACAGCTTGCAGCGATCATAGAGCCTCCGGCGCTGCTTGAGGCGTTGGCCGATGCCCGTCCGCGTGGAGGAGATGTGTGGTACTATGACAGCCTCGGGTATGTATATGGAGCGCTCGGACGCCGCGATCAAGAAAAGGCGGCGGTCGAGAGGGCGCTTGCTCTTGACCCGGATCACAGTGAAGTGCTTCGTCATTACGCGAATGTGCTTAGCCGGGAAGGACGCACGAAAGAGGCAATCAAGCTGCTCGAGCGGTTGATGGTGCGCCATCCCGACGATGAATCGTTGTATTCGGCATATGTCGCCTTATTCCCGAAAACGATGCGCGGCTTAGGGAAGCTGCGCCACCGGCTGGAGCGGCTGAAGATCGGCCGTGAGGCGAAAAGCGTTGTTTATCGGAATGCGGCCGCCGCTCTCCTTCCGTATTTGGAAGAGGAACAGAACGAAAGCGACGAGCCGGTGCGGTGGTGGACAAAAGCGAAAGAATGGATGGGCAGGTTTTCCTTGTTTTCGATCGTCATTGATTTGTATGAGGAGGCGATTCGCCTCAATCGCAGCCATGCGGAAGCCTATGGGCAGCTCGCCCGCCTCTATGCGGCGATCGAGCTGGAGGACGATGCCATCAAAACGTGGCGCCGGGCGCTCGCCCGCGTTTGGGATCCTTCATTGGCGCGTGAATTCGTCGAACACTTGTTGAAGGCCGACGATGAGAAGAAGCGCCAAGAAGCCAAGCGGTGGCTTGAACGGCTAGTGGCTGATGACCCGGACGATGTCGAACTGCGCGTGTTGCAGGCGGTCGTTTGGCTTCAAGAAGGGCAGCACGAGAAAGCCGAGCGGCAGCTGGAGGCGATCGTGGCGGAAGAACCGCTCGCCCGTGAGGCGCTCATGTTGCTTGGCGAACAGTATATGGAAACGGGCCGCTATCAGGAAGCGGCGGCGCTTTGGGAGCGCTACGCCGATTGGTATCCTGAGGATGAAGAGCTGAATATGCAGCTCGCGGCTGCTTATGAAGCGGCAGGGCACATTGAGCGGGCTTTGGCTGCCATTGAACGGTGCGTCCATATGGCCAAAGATGCTCGACTTCGCTACGAACGAGCCCGCTGTCTCGCGCTGCTTGGACGCTTCGATGAGGCGAAGCAAGAGCTTGAGGCGGCATTTTCGGCTGATGAAAGCGGAGAGCTCGCCATGTTGGCGGCTGACGAGCCGGCATTTCACCGCTTGGAGCGGATGTGATCAATTGTTGCTTTTCTTTTGATGGAAAGTTTGCTATTGTATGAGAAGAGAAGATGGACGGGGCAAAAGGGGGTGGACGGGACGCATGGAAGCGCCTATTGATTTGCTTGTGTATATGTCGCTTGTCGGCGCGTTATGGATCATCATGAAAGGGTATATGGGCGCACATCGGACAGCGAAATCATTGTTTTACGAGCCGGCGTTGGCCTCGGTTCGCGAGCGGGAGGCGGGAGGAGGCGCCGAACGAGCGGCGCTTCCATGGCGCCCGCTGTTTTTGCCGCAGCGGCGGAAAATTCCCGTTCGGGAACGGACAAGCCGAACGGATGAGGATGGAAGGCCCTTTCCTTTATGATGAAACGGCATGATTTTGCAACATGATAGTAAGGAGGGCTTTTCATGAAAAAATGGGTATTGGTGCTGCTTGGTGCAGTCTTGCTTCTTTCCGGCTGCAACCGCAACGAACCGATCAATGAACATAGCCAAGGCATTTGGAACCATTATTTTGTCTACCCGATGTCGAAGCTCCTTTTGACGCTTGGGCACTGGTTTGGCGACAACTACGGCATCGCCATTATCGTGCTGACGCTCATCGTCCGTTTTTGCTTGCTGCCGCTCATTTTGAAGCAGTTCCGCGCATCACTCGCCATGCAAAAGCTGCGTCCGGAATTGTTGAAGCTGCAAGAAAAATATAAAAGCAAAGACCCGGAAACGCAGCGCAAGCTCCAGCAAGAAATGATGCAGCTGTACCAAAAGCACGGCGTCAATCCGGCGAGCGGCTGCCTGCCGGTGTTAATTCAAATGCCGATTTTTATGGCGCTTTATTACGCGATTTCGCGGACGCAAGAAATTAAAACCCACTCGTTCCTATGGGTCGAGCTTGGCCACCGCGATCCGTATTTCATTTTGCCCGTTTTGGCGGCGTTGACGACGTTCATCTCGCTCCGCCTCTCGCCGTCGATGGCCGAAGAACAAATGCCGCAAATGGCGATGATGTCGTACATCATGCCGGTCATGATCTTTATCGGCGCCAGCTCCGTCCCATCGGCGCTGTCGCTCTATTGGGTTGTCGGCGGTTGCTTCTCGATCATCCAGTCGCTCATTTTGCGCAGTCAGCTGAAAGCGGCGAAAGCGGCGGAAAATAGCTGACGGATCAGTGAAAATCCCGCGCCTGCTTCAAGCAGGCGCGGGATTTTCGCTTTGCGCTTATGGTTGCGCCGCTTTGTTGATTTGATTCAGCTGATAATTGTTGAACGGCACCCAACGGAGAGGCTCAGTGTAGCTGATCATGCGAATCCGGTTTGACGCAAATTTATTCAGGAAGACGACGGATAAACCGACGGCAAGAAGCACGAGCAAAAAAACGATATTGAAAAAAAGGGGGATCATATCGGCATATCCTACTTTCTGTTTTTGTAAATATTCGTAAAAACCATTCGTCAGAAAGGAATCACTTTTCCGCTGAGCGATGGAAGGCGAGTTTTGCATCATCGGCTCGCTTTCTTATGCAATCTTCTGCTTGCCCAGATTTTGCATGCTGGAGTAGAGTAAAAGTATAGCAGCGGCAATGTACAGCAAGACCCGTTTGTTAGACAAACACGCAGGAGGGATTTTCATGAAGAGAGCACTCATTAACATCGACTACACCGTCGATTTTATCGCCGATCATGGCGCGCTCACATGCGGGAAGCCGGGGCAGGCGATTGAAGAAGAACTTGTACGGGTGACGAAACAGTTTATCGATCGTGGAGATTTTGTTGTCTTCGCCATTGACAAACATGTGGCGGGAGATCACTACCATCCGGAAACGAAGCTGTTTCCGCCGCATAACATTGAAGGGACGGAGGGACGAAAGCTGTACGGGGAGCTCGAAGAGGTGTATCAAGCAAATAAGCATAAAGACAACGTCTACTGGATGGACAAAACGCGCTACAGCGCGTTCGCCGGGACCGATTTGGAGCTGAAATTGCGCGAGAGAGGCATCACGGAAGTGCATTTGGTCGGCTGCTGCACCGATATTTGCGTCCTCCATACGGCGGTCGATGCATACAATAAAGGCTTTCGCATCGTCGTCCACCGGCGGGCGGTCGCGAGCTTCGACGCGGCGGGACACGAATGGGCGCTCCGCCATTTTCGCCATACGCTAGGCGCAGAAATAGTGGAATAATGGAGAAAACATGATAGAATAGACGATGAACGTTCTTTTTCTCCATTCGGCGGCGCAGTCATTCGTATGTTGGAGGTTGCACATTCATGAAAAAATATGCCGATGACAGTTTGATGCTTCATACGGACTTATATCAAATCAACATGGTCGAGACGTATTGGGAAGATCGTATGCATGAGCGCCGCGCTGTGTTTGAAGTGTTTTTCCGCAAGTTGCCGTTTGGCAACGGCTATGCGGTGTTCGCTGGGTTGGAGCGTGTCATTCAGTTTTTGCAACAGTTCCGATTTTCTGACAGCGACATCGACTATTTGCGCCAAGAACTTGGTTACCGCGACGACTTTTTAGACTATTTGCGGACGCTTCGCTTCACCGGCACGGTCCGTTCGATGCGCGAAGGGGAAGTGGTGTTTGCCAATGAACCGATTATGCGCATCGAGGCGCCGCTCGCCGAGGCGCAGCTCATCGAAACGGCTATTTTAAACATTATCAATTTCCAGACGCTCATCGCCACGAAAGCGTCGCGCATTAAGCATATTCTCGGGAACGAACCGGCTTTGGAGTTCGGCAGCCGGCGGGCGCAGGAGATGGATGCGGCGCTTTGGGGGGCGCGCGCAGCGTATATCGGCGGGATTGAGGCGACATCGAACGTGCGCGCCGGGAAGCTGTTTGGCATTCCGGTCGCCGGAACGCACGCCCATTCGATGATTCAAGCGTATCAGGATGAATACACCGCCTTTTTGAAGTATGCACGCCGTCATAAAGACTGCGTATTTCTCGTCGATACGTACGATACGTTGAAGTCCGGGGTGCCAAACGCCATTCGCGTCGCGAAGGAGCTGGGCGACCAAATCAACTTTATCGGCATCCGCATCGACAGCGGCGATCTCGCCTATTTGTCGAAGGAAGCGCGGAAAATGCTCGATGAAGCCGGATTTCCGAACGCGAAAATTTTCGCCTCGAACGATTTGGATGAAGATACGATTTTAAACTTGAAGTCGCAAGGGGCGAAAATCGATGTGTGGGGGATCGGCACAAAGCTCATTACGGCGTACGATCAGCCAGCGCTCGGCGCCGTGTACAAAATGGTGGCGATTGAAAACGAACGCGGTGAGATGGTCGATACAATCAAAATCAGCGGCAATCCAGAGAAAGTGACGACGCCGGGGCTGAAGCGGGTGTACCGCATCGTCAACAAAATCAACCATAAAGCGGAAGGCGACTACATCGCCTTAGAGAGCGAAAACCCGCAGCAAGAAGAGCGGCTGAAAATGTTCCATCCGGTGTACACGTTCATCAGCAAATTCGTCACCAATTTCGAAGCGCGTGATTTGCATGTGACGATCTTCGACAACGGCCGGCTCGTGTATACGTCGCCCCCGCTTCCGGACATTCAAGCGTATGCGAAAGAAAGCTTGCGCTTGTTTTGGGAGGAGTACAAACGGACGCTCAATCCCGAGCAATATCCCGTCGATTTGAGCCAAGCGTGCTGGGACAATAAGATGGAAAACATCCGCAAGGTGAAAGAAAAAATTGCAGGTGCATCTTTAAGTGAATAAACCGCCTTGGCTGCGGGGCAAGCGCATGGTGTCGCTTTGCGCGCGATCGACCGCCTTAACCGGTTCGGCGCGTTGCAGCGCAAAGCGATATTCTTTTTTCCGCCGCAATAACAAAGGTGTCCCGAACGGCGCGGGACACCTCTTTCATGTAGACCGCTGACGGTTTTGGCTTGGCAGCTGTCGATCGAGTTCGTCAACGAGTTCGGCGAAATGACCTAAGACCCGCTCGATCGGTTCGGGGCTTGTCATATCCACTCCGGCTCGCTTGAGCAGACGGATCGGATCATCGGATGCGCCGGAGCGCAAAAATTGTTTGTACCGCTTCACCGCCTTGCCGCTTGTATCGGTTTGGATGTCGCTCACAATGGTGTACGACGCCGCGAGCGAAGTGGCATATTTGTATACATAAAAGGCGTCATAAAAATGCGGGATGCGCAGCCAGCCGCGCGCGGCGCCGGGATCGGCGGCGTACGCCGGGCCGTAATACGTTTTGAGCAGGCCAAGCCAAAGATGGTTCAGTTCGTCCGCTGTCAGACTGCCGCCTTGGCGCACTTTGTCATGAATCATCCGTTCAAATTCGGAATACATCACTTGCGTGTACAACGTGCCGCGGATTTGCTCGATTTGTTCGATGAGCAGGCGGAGTTTTTCTTCTTTTGTTTTCGCCTGTTTGTACAAATAATCGAGCATGAGCCATTCGTTCGCGGTCGAGGCGACTTCGGCGGTGAAAATCGAATGACCGGAATAATGGTACGGCTGCGCGCGGTTCGTGTATACGGAATGCATGGCGTGCCCAAGCTCGTGGGCCATCGTCAATACGCTGTCGAGCGAACCGTTGTAATTGAGCAAGATGAACGGATGGGTGTCATACGCTCCCGTGTTGTAGCCGCCGGTATATTTTTTCGGGCGCGGGAAGACATCAAGCCATCGTTCTTGAAACGCTCGGTGCACCTGTTTGATATAGTCGGCGCCGAGCGGCTTGAGTCCTTCCACTATGAGCGTCTTCGCCGTTTCGACCGGAATCGGTTTCATTGTTTCGCCGACGAGCGGCACGTACAAGTCATAGCTATGGACGCGGTCAAGCCCGAGCGCGCGCCGCCGCAGTTCGACATAGCGGTGAAGCGCCGGCAAGTGGCGGCGAGTGGCGGCGATCAAGTGATCGAACACTTCCTTTGGTACGTCATCGGCGGCCAGCGCGGCGGCAAGGCCGGATGGATAGCGGCGCACGTTCGCATACAATTCATCCGCTTTGACCGAGGCATACAGCGTCGCGGCTGCGGTTTGTTCCATGGCTTCATAACTTTTGGCTTTCGCTTCAAACGCCGCCTTTCGATAGCGGCGGTCCGGGTGCTCGAGCATGGCGGCGTATTGGTCGTCGGTCAATGTCACTGTCTTTCCGTTCGGCATCTTGACAGATGGCGGCTCGTAATCGCCGCGGGCGGCGTGGTCATAAATGTTCTCCGCTTCGCCGAGCGCCGGCGATAGTTTCGCGAGCAGCTGTTCTTCGCGTTTCGTGAGCGTATGCGGCTTTTGCTCACGCAACTCATGGAAGTAATAGCGGTACGCTTTCAGCGGTTTGCTTTTTTGGAGCTTCCTGAGCGTCCGCTCGGGTAGGGCGAGCAGTTCCGGCTCGATAAACGCTGTTTTCGCCGCATATTGGGCGGCGAGCGCTTCCACTTTTGCCCCGAGCCGGGCCGCCGTTTCATCTTCAATGTTGATATCGCGTTTTAAATGGGCGTAAAGCGACAGTTTTTCGAGCTTGCGGGCCGTTTGTTCGTTTAGGGCGAACAGTTTGGCGATCGTCTTCGCATCGTCAAGCTTCCCTTCAAACGCCGCCAGTTTCGGCAAGGCGTTTTTCACCGTCTTGTAGTCGCGCATCCATTCGTGTTCGGATGGGTAAATGTCGGCCACATTCCATTCGTATGCAGTTTCGGCGGCTGATGTCGGCCATGGGGAGGCCAAAAGAAGCACGGCGGCGAGCCCAAGAAGCCAGCGCTTCATATCATCACGTCCTTTCCGTTTTTTCCTCTTGTTGGTAGTATGCGCAAGCGGAACGATTTTAGCCAAAACCAAAAAAAGAAAGGGAGACGATCAATGGAACGAATCCGTTTAGCGGACGATTTGACTTTTTCCCGCCTCATTCACGGCTGTTGTCGGCTTGCGGACTGGGGCTATTCGCGCGAGCAGCTGCTCGGGCTCATTGAATTTTGTCTTGAGCGCGGCATTACGACGTTTGACCATGCTGATATTTACGGCGACTACACGTGTGAATCGCGCTTTGGCGAAGCGCTGGCGTTAAAGCCAAGCTTGCGCGGTCAGATCGAGATTGTGACGAAATGCGGCATCAAGCGGCCGCCAAAATACGGGATGAAATTATATGATACAAGCAAAACCCATATCATCGCCTCGGTCGAGCAGTCGCTCGCCAATTTCCGCACGGATTATATCGATGTCTTGCTCATTCACCGTCCGGATCCGTTCATGAATCCAGAAGAGGTGGCCGAGGCGTTTTGCCAGCTGAAACAGGACGGAAAAGTGCGCTATTTCGGCGTCTCGAACTTTAAACGTTCGCAGTGGGAAATGCTTCAGTCGTATTTGCCGTTTCCGCTCGTGACCAACCAAATCGAAGTATCGGCGTATCGGTTGGAAAATCTTGAAGACGGCACAGTTGACCTTTGCCTTGAGAAGCGCGTTCCGCCAATGGTATGGTCGCCGCTCGCCGGTGGAGCGATTTTTTCCGCTGACGATGACCGGGCGGTGCGGCTGCGCGGGACGTTTGAACAAGTGCGGGGTGAGGTGGGCGCTGAGACGATCGACGAAGTGCTGTACGCGTGGCTCCTCGTTCATCCAGCGCGGATGATGCCGATTGTCGGCTCGGGGAAACAAGAACGCATCGAGCGGGCGGTGCGGGCGCTGTCTTTGTCGCTTTCCCGCGAGCAATGGTTCGCCATTTTGCAAAGCTCCATGGGGCATGATGTGCCGTAAGGGGAAAGGGCGATGAAAGTCATTATCGCGGAAAAGCCGGACCAAGGGGCGACGCTCGCCTCGATTTTTCGGACGAAAAAACGGCAAGGCTATATCGAAATTTTGCCGAATGACTTGTTTCCCGACGGGGCGTATATGACATGGGCGATCGGGCATTTGTTCCAGCTCGCCCCGCCGGAGCGGTATCGGCCGGAGTGGAAGCGATGGACGCTCAACACGTTGCCGATCATCCCGGAACGGTTCGAGTATGAGATCGAAAAAGCGAAGGCGAAACAGTTTCAAGTGGTCAAGGAACTGTTGCGAAAGCCGGAAGTGACGGAAATCATCCATGCCGGCGACGCGGGGCGCGAAGGGGAGCTCATTGTGCGCAACCTCATCCGCCTAAGCGGCGTGAACAAGCCGATGAAGCGGCTTTGGCTGTCGTCCTTGACCCCGAAGGCGATCGAGGAAGGGTTCCGCCGCCTGCTCGATGAGCAGACGACGCGCCCGCTCTATGAGGAAGCGTACGCTCGCGCCTGCGCGGATTGGCTCGTCGGCATGAACGCCTCGCGCGTGTACAGCCTGTTGCTGAAAGAGCGCGGGATGAATGATGTGTTTTCCGTCGGGCGCGTGCAGACGCCGACATTGGCGCTGATCGTCCGGCGTGAACGGGAAATTGAGCAGTTCCGCCCTGAACCGTTTTGGGAAGTTGTCGCCTCGTTTGTCATTGGCGACAAGCGTTATGAAGGAAAATGGACGGATAAAAACGGCCAAACGCGTCTTGGGGACGAGGAGATGGCGAAAAAGATCGCTGCCTTTTGCCAAGGAAAACGGGCGGAAGTCGCCGACGTCCGCACGGAGCGGAAAACGTATCAGCCGCCCCTGTTGTTCAACTTATCGACGCTGCAGGCGACAGCGAACAAGCTGTACCGCTTCTCGCCGAAAAAGACGCTTGATGTGCTGCAATCGCTCTACCAAAAAGGGATCGTTTCGTACCCGCGTTCCGATTCGATGCATGTGACGAAAGGGGAAGCGGAAACGTTCCCTGCCATTTTGCAAAAGTTGTCATCGTTTCCAGCGTACGCGCCGTATTTTCCGCTGCCGCAGCCGTCGATTTTACAGAATAAGCGTTATGTAAACGAGAAAAAAGTCACCGACCACTACGCGATCATCCCGACTGAACAAGTTGTTGCCCCGGAGAAGCTGTCGGACGACGAGCGGAAGGTGTATGATTTGGTCGTCCGCCGCTTGATTGCCGCCCACCACCAGGCGGCGGTCATCGATTATACGACCGTCACGACGCTCGTTGACGGTCGGGCTCGCTTCGTTTCGAAAGGAAGGCAGGTCGTCGAGGAAGGATGGCGCGCGGTCATCCGCCCGCATGAGGAGGAGAAAGATGCTGCGCTGCCTCCCCTTGAGCGAGGGGAGGCGGGGAAAGCGGCCGCTGTAAAGGTGAAAGAAGGGAAGACCGAGCCGCCGAAACGGTATACAGAAGGCGAACTCATCACCTTGATGAAAACGGCGGGAAAATTTTTGGACGATGAGGAACTGGAAAAAGTGCTCGCCAAAACGGAAGGGCTTGGCACGGAAGCAACAAGGGCGGCGATCATTACCATGCTGAAAGAGCGGAAGTATATTGAAGTGAAAAAGAACCTCGTGTACGCGACCGACAAGGCGAAAGTGTTGATCGAGGCGCTTGGCGGCACGATCCTCGCCTCGCCGGAAATGACGGCGAAATGGGAGCAGCGCTTAAGCGAAATCGGCGAAGGGAGCGCCTCGCCCGCCGCCTTTATGGAACAGGTGAAAAAGTTGGCGCAAAAAGTGGTCGCTGACGCCATCGCCGCCGCGCCGAATTGGAATTTCAGAGGGGTTGACACCGCCTCGATCCAGCGGACAAGGAAGAAAAAAACGATGGGTGAGAAGCTTGGGCCGTGCCCGCTTTGCGGCGGGACCGTCATCGACAAAGGAACGTTGTACGGTTGCGACCAGTACGCGAAAACAAAATGCTCGTTTACGATCTCCAAACGCATTCTCGGCAAATCGATTTCGGCGGCGAATGTGAAAAAGCTGCTGGCGCAAGGGAAAACAAATGTCATAAAAGGGTTTAAAAAAGGCGGGAAAACGTTTGACGCCATACTCGTTTGGGATGAAAACGAGAAGAAATTGTCGTTTCAGTTTCCGAAGCGGTGACGAAGGCAACAGGCGTTGGGGGATGGGAGGTTTGGCGAAAAGGCGGACCGATGGCGGCCCGCCTTTTTTTGCCCTTTACTCCGTTCGCGGCTCTTGAATCCGCTCCATCAACCGCTCCGGCTCGCTCGGCGCGGCAAAGCCGAACTGCCTGTACAGCCCGTGCGCGTCTTTGGTCGCGAGCATCACCTTGCGGACAGCGGCGACATCAGGATGGGCGAGCACGCATGATAACAGCCATTTCCCGAGACCTTGCCCACGGTATGCTTCATCGATGAACACGTCGCACAGATAGGCGAACGTCGCCCGGTCGGTGATGACGCGCGCCATGCCAATTTGCCTGTCGCCGTGAAAAAGGGAAAAGCAGAGCGAATGGTCAAGCGATTTGAGGATCGTTTCGCGGCTGCGCTCATTCGCCCAATACGAGCGGGCAAGGAAGTCAAACACGCGCTCAAGCTGGACGCGGCGGCGGTCCGTCGTCACGGTAAATGGGCCGTTTTCGTAATCGATGATCGTCCACATGATCTGGCCTCCTTTTTCTCAAATGATACACCGAATCGGGTCAAATGGGAACGATTTTCGTTTTTATTAACCATAATAACATTATGTAAACAATAAGCTCCCCCTGGCTCCCTGAAGGCCGGTCAATGGCGGGGCAGACGACGGCAGGCGGCAATGCGGCCAGGGCGGTCTGGATAATCGGTGAACAGGCCGTCAACGCCCATGGCGCATAGGCGAGCGAGATCGTGTGGTTCATTGACGGTATAGACGTGAACAATGAGCCCGCGGCCATGGGCGGCGCGCACCCACTCTTCGGTGACGGCCGAAAGCGGCAAGCCGATGCCATCGGCATAGACGGCGATTTGTTGCAGCAGCTCGTCGCGGCCGCTGTGCGCTTCCTTCTCGCCGACCAATTGAATGAGCCGAATGCCGTGCGGGATGAGCGGCCGGAGCGCTTGCAAGCTTTCCGGGTGGAACGATTGAAACATGACGCGGCGCTGTTGCAGGAAACCGTGTTTTTTCAATAGATGGACGACCGCCTCTTCGATGCCGGGCTGTTTCGTTTCGATGTACAACGGGGCTTCCACACGCTCCGCTTTCAGCATCTGAATCACCTCATCAAGCGTCGGGATGCGCTCGCCGGCAAAGCGTGGATGAAACCACGACCCGGCATCCAGCCGCCTCAGTTCAGCGAACGAAAAATCATTTACCCGCCACGGAGCACGGCGCGGGTAGACCGTTTCGGCATTTGTCGTCCGGGCGAGCGTCGCATCATGCAGAGCAACGAGCTTCCCGTCTTTGGCTGCGCGCACATCGACTTCGATATAGTCCGCCTGCATGCGGGCGGCAAGGCGGTAGGATGAGAGCGTATGCTCCGGCGCGTATCCGGACGCGCCGCGGTGGGCGATGACGGCGGTTTTCGGCTGGCTGGATGGCTGCCAGGCAGCCGCGGCCGCTAAGACGATCGGCAACGATAACAAAAACAATGTGCAAAGATAGAAGCGAAAAACCGTGATCCGGCGCATATACATCTCTCCCCTTCCAGTTATCATATCGGGAAAACAAGTGCGAGGGAAAAACGAGGTGATATAGTGGGGAAAGGATGCTTGTACCGATAGTTTCGCACATCAAGCAAAGGGATATTCAGTTTGATGCATAAAGTGCGTTATCATGCCGCATACTGTAAACGACAACAAAACGTTGGGCTATAGCCAAGCGGTAAGGCAACGGACTTTGACTCCGTGATGCGCTGGTTCGAATCCAGCTAGCCCAGCTGAACGTCTGGTCAAACCGGAGGGGCTTTGAGCCGGTGAAAACGGTCTCCGCTATATATCGGCGCGGGGCCGTTTTTTATGGTTTCAATGCGATCGGTGGAATACATCGAAGCGATTAACCGCCACACAATGGTTTGGTTCACATCGCCGCGTTCGTGTCAGTCGTTCGAATGAAAGATCGTCGACAAAAAACTGCTGAGGCAGAAGGATTTTGGCGAATGACGGCGAATGCAAAACATGAAAGGGGAGAGCGACAATGAAAACAGCCGATTTATGCGATCAATTTTTAGACGAGTTGCAAGTATGCGAGTTGCCGTTCCAATCGTACGGCGGAAAGCGGGCGTTTTCCGGGCCGATTGCGACGGTCGATGTGTTTGAAGACAACGTCCTTGTCCGAGAAGCGCTGGAGACGGTGCCGCCGGGGACGGTGCTCGTGGTCGATGGAAAAGGCTCGCGCCGCGTCGCGCTATTAGGCGACCGGCTGGCGCAAATCGCTTGCGAGAGGGGGCTTGCTGGCGTCATCATCCACGGCTGCATCCGCGATTCAGCGGAAATTGGCGCCATGCCGATTGGCGTGATGGCGATCGGCACATGCCCGGTGAAAAGCAAAAAAGAGGGAAAAGGCTCACGCGACGTTGCGCTCGAGTTTGGCGGCGTCCGCTGGGAGCCAGGGGCGTACGTGTACGCTGATGCGGACGGCGTTGTCGTCGCCAACAAAGATTTGTTGGCGAAAAATGGTTGACGGCTGCGGTTGAGTCTCGTTCAATACAACGAACAGGTTGAGGCGATGGAGATGGAATGGCAGGAAGTGCGTTCATTGTATCCAAATCAATTTGTGAAATTACAAGTATTAAAGTCCCATTTAGAGGGAGATCAAGAAATCATTGAAGAGGTGGCTGTTATCGGAACGGTTTCGGACAAGGATGCAACTCGTGAGTTGCTGCAATCGAAAGGGAATCAGCTTGTTTATCATACTAGCCACAAGGAGATTGTTTTAAAAGTTCGGGGAGCGATTGGCCTGAGAGGGAAATTTCATTATGCAGATTGAATATCGTGAAGGCTTGCTGTTTGCATCGATCGAAATCGTTTATCAAGGAAGGTCTAAGTTGATTCATAATATGGTGATTGATACTGGTGCGGCGAAAACAGTGATTTCTCAAAATGCAGTAGAAGATATTCATTTGCGGGTAGAGCCGGGCGATCGTATTGTGGCTTATTACGGAATCGGTGGGAAAGAGTACGCGTTTACAAAAAAATTAGACTGTATTCAGCTAGATTCTTTCCAGCTAAGAGAGTATGAAATTGATTTTAGCGGGATGGACTATGAGGGGATTAACGGTTTGTTAGGATTGGATATATTGCTGGGCGCTGGATTTGTCTTAGACCTGGACAAGTTGGAGATGTATCGTTCTGGTTGAAATGGAACGCCCGCTCGAAATGCCAAAAAGAAGGAAAAGGCGCCCGCGACGTTGCGCTCGAGTTTGGCGGCGTCCGCTGGGAGCCAGGGGCGTACGTGTACGCTGATGCGGACGGCGTTGTCGTCGCCAACAAAGATTTGTCGGCAAAAAACGGTTGACGGCAACGCATTGGTTGTACTACGATGAAAACGGATGCTTGTTCCATGACAGCGCATATATGGCGGTAAGACAAACAAGGTGCCTAGCCCGCTTAGGGCTTGGGTGAAAAGGGAAGCTCGGTGAAAATCCGGCACGGTGCCCGCCACTGTGATGGGGAGCTTTGCGGCAACAAGTCACTGAAGGATGCTTCGGGAAGACGCCGCCAAGCGATGATCCTAAGTCAGGAGACCTGCCTTGTTTGGATCGGACGGATGCCTACGGGACTATAGGCAGACGTGCGGGAGAATGACGGCTTTAGGGGCCCTGTTTGGGCCGTTTACGGCTTTCGTATACATTTTTCTGCACCTCTGCTGTAGAGGTGCTTTTTCTTTTGTCGAAAAACCGTCCGTCTGCCGCATTTCATTCTACCATTCTAGCAAAAGGGGGGATTTGGTGGCGACGTGGGATTTGCGGGGAATGAAGCATCATGTGCTCATTTGCAACGGAGGGACGTGCCTCCGCCATGGCGGAGATGACGTGACAACCGCGGTGCGCGAGGAAATCGCCCGCCTTGGGCTTGACGACGCTGTCCATACAACAAGGACGCGCTGCAACGGACGCTGTCAAGATGCGTGTGTGATGATCGTCTACCCGGATGGCGTCTGGTACCGGTTGATGACACCGGAGAAGGCAAAAGAGGTCGTCCATCGCCATTTGCAAAACGGCGAGCCGCTTCGCGCGTGGGCGACGTATGAATACCGTGAAGACGGGTTGACCCGTCTTGGTGGGACGGAGTCGGTTATTGGCGTTCGAAAGAGGAGGACGTAATGATGGAATGGGCCAGTTATGTAATGTTAGCGATATTTCTCGGCATGCGTCATGGGATGGACAGCGACCATGTCGCGGCCATTGCGGATATGGTCGGAAGCGAGTCGCGGCGAAGACAGCAGTTGGCGCTCGGAATCATGTACGCTATTGGACACGGAGCAATCGTGTTTGTCATGGGGGTGGCGGCGCTCATGGTCGGCGCCCGGCTTTCCGAGTCGTCAGCCGCCGCCATTGAGCTCTTAGTTGGCGTTACGCTTGTGCTTCTTGGCGGGATGATGCTTTTTTCTCTTTTTCGGCGGGGTGAGGTGAAAAGCCGGTTTCAGCTCCTTTATGAGTTCGGCCATACGGTTACTCGATGGCTGCGGGGAAGGCGGGAAATGGACAGTTGCCGTTCTTTTTCGCATGTTGGTTGGGCTGGCGCCTTGATCATCGGCATCATTCATGGCATTGGCGTCGAAAGCCCGACCCAGCTAGCCATTATCACCCACGCGGTCGGAAAAGTGCGTGTGAGCGCCGCTGTCCTTCAGCTTGTGCTGTTTGTCGCCGGCTTGCTCATTGCGACGATTGCTACAGCGGCTGGATTATCGTGGGGATTTTGGAAAGCAAAGCAGCGGGAACGACTGTTTTATGTCCTTGGTGCGGTCACAGGGATTTACAGCATATGGTTAGGGATGTCGATGATAATCGAGATATGGAGAGGGGGGCTGTAAAGTGGGCGGCAAATTGCTCATTGTCGGCTTTGGCCCGGGAAGCGTCGACCATATGACGAAACGGGCTCGGGAAGCGATTGAAGAAAGCGACGTCATCATTGGCTACAAAACGTACATCGAACTTGTGCGCGATCTCATTGCTGGAAAAGAGATCATTAGCACGGGCATGACCGAAGAAGTGAGCCGCGCCCAAGCGGCGGTGAAGTGGGCCGAGCGCGGCAAAACGGTCGCCGTCATTTCAAGCGGCGACGCCGGGTTGTACGGCATGGCGGGGCTCGTGTATGAAGTGTTGATCGAAAAAGGGTGGACGAAAGCGAGTCCGATTGAAGTCGAAGTCATCCCCGGCATTTCCGCCATTCATTCGTGCGCTGCATTGCTTGGGGCGCCGATTATGCACGATGCGTGTACGATCAGCTTGAGCGACCATTTGACGCCGTGGGAGCTGATTGAAAAGCGGATTGACGCCGCGGCGGCGGCCGATTTTGTCATTGCGTTGTACAATCCGAAAAGCGGGCGGCGCACTCGGCAGATTGTGGAGGCGCAACGCATCCTGCTCCGCCATCGTGCGCCGACAACGCCCGTTGGACTCGTGAAAAGTGCGTACCGCGAACGGCAGCATATCGTTCTCACCGACTTGGCGCATATGCTGGACCATGAGATCGGCATGTTGACGACGGTGATTATCGGCAACTCAACGACATTCGTCCATGACGGCGTGATGATCACGCCGCGCGGCTACCAGCGCAAGTATCAACTAGCAGCCGCCGTCCAGCCGCTCAAACCGCATGAACGGCTGCGCAAAGAAGCGGAGCCGTGGGCGCTTGACCAGACGAAACCGCTGGAAGATGAGGACGAAGGAAGCACGGGGGCATCAGGACCGTCCGAAGCGGCTGTCCTCGCCGGGGACAACCAGAAGGATCGTGCTTTCACCGCCTTGGCCACCGCGGTTCGACCGCCGTCTGTTGCCGCGGCCACGAAGGAGGCCGAGCCAACGCCGCTGGCTGCCGTTTTGCCGCCGCTTGCTGCACCGCTGGCAAAAACAGCCAAACGGCAGCCGACCGCCGCGCCAAAACGGGTGAAAGAAACAGCCGAAGACGCGCTCGCCGCTTTAGAGAGACGGAAAACAAGAAAGACGGCGGCCGTGTTGTTGGAAGCGGCGGTGAGCCCGGGCGTGGCCAATAAACAGTTCACCCCGGAACAGCTCATCGTGCTTGCGGAAGTGGTAGGGATGGATGGAAAAATGACCTACACACCGGATCATTATATGAAAATCGAACGGTTGACAGAGGACCCAGATGGGCTTGTGGCCCGTCTCGTTGACGCCGGACTGATCGTGATGCCGGTCGGTGATGTGCTGACGGTGAAGGCATGTGATTTTTGCGATGGAGAGAAAAAAGACGCCATTCCATACGCGGAGGAATTGGCGCGCCGGTTTGGCGGCATGGCGCTGCCGAAAGAGTTGAAGCTTGGCATCAACGGCTGCGGGATGGCGTGCTACGGCGCGGTGCACGAAGACATCGGGCTTGTGTACCGGAAAGGGAAATTTGATTTGTTTTTGGGCGGGAAAACGGTCGGCCGCAACGCCCATCCCGGCCAGCTCGTCGCGGAAGGCATTCCGCCGGAAGAAATTGTGGCGGTTATGGCAGAAATCATCGAACAGTATCAAGAACAAGCACATCCAAATGAACGGTTTCATAAGTTTTTCCGCCGCGTGAAGCAAGTCGGACGTTTTTCACACGAAGAGGCAAAACCGGCCGCGTCCATCGAAATGCCGGCTTGCGGTGAGTGACGGAAGCATGCGTTATATAAGTGCAGCTTGAACGTCTGCAGATGTCGTTGGTGTCGAAGCGACGCATCTTTTTCCGACAGTCGATCGAATAACCGGCTGGTTCCATAAAAGAGCATAGATGGGCGCCTCGCATTTGGATGAAGCGCCCATCGAGTCATTGCGCTTATAGGGAACGGCGGAAGACGTCCGCTAACAAAAGGGGGAAAACAAGGATGAGAGCCATTTTATTTGTCGGCCATGGCAGCCGCGACCCGGAAGGGAACGAGCAAGTGCGGCAGTTTGTCGACCGCCTGCGGCCGCGTTTGCGCGATTCGTTTCATATTGAAACAAGTTTTTTAGAATTTGGCCGTCCGTCGATCGGCGAAGGAATCGAACGCTGCGCCGAAGCCGGGGCAATGGAAGTGGCGGTCATTCCGCTCATTTTATTGCCGGCCGGGCATTCGAAGCTGCATATCCCGGCGGAAATCGATGAGGCCAAAGCGCGCTATCCGCATATGGTGTTCCGCTACGGCCGCCCCATCGGCGTCCATGAGCAGACATTTGCTATTTTGCGCGAACGATTGCAAGAAATCGGCGAGCGGCCGGAGCAGCCGGATGACGGAACAGCGGTCATTTTGCTTGGCCGCGGCGGGAGCGATCCGGATGCGAACAGCGACTTGTATAAAATCGCCCGCCTCTTTTGGGAACAGACCGGCTATGCGCTCATCGAGCCGGCGTTTATGGGCGTGACGACGCCGTCGCTTGATGATGCTGTCCGCCGCTGTCTCATGCTCGGAGCTAGGCGGATCGTTGTTCTTCCGTATTTTTTATTCACCGGCATCCTGATTAAGCGGCTTGAGCAGCAAATGGCGCAATACCAAGCTGAGCACTCGCATATCTCGTTTGCGCTTGCCGGCTATTTTGGATTTCATCCGAAGCTTGAGGAGATCGTGCTTGACCGCCTCAACGAGGTGCTCGGCCAAACGGTGGCGATGAATTGCGACATCTGTCAATATCGGCTGCACGCCGCCCATCATCACCATCATCATCACCATCATTGAAGGAGGAAGCGTCCGATGATTTTATTGTTAGCTGGAACAAGCGATGCCCGCGAATTGGCGGTGATGATCCAACAAGCCGGCTATAACGTAACCGCGACGGTCGTCACCGATCACGCGGCCGAACAGCTCCGATCGGCCGGCATTCGCGCCTATGTCGGCCGCTTGGATGCGTCCCAGCTTGCCGATCTGGCCAAAGCCGAGGGGGCCAAAGCGATTGTGGACGCGAGCCATCCATTTGCTGAAGAGGCGTCAAAAAACGCCATGCAAGCGGCAGCAGACGCCGGGTTGCCCTACATTCGCTACGAGCGGCAGGCGTCTTCGTTTTCATCCGAGAAGGTGACATTTGTCGACAGCTATGAAGAAGCGGCTGACTTGGCGGCGGAAAAAGGCGGCGTCGTGATGCTGACGACCGGCAGCAAAACGCTCGACATTTTCGCCGCGAGGCTCATCGGTCGCCCGGACGTCAAGGTGATTGCGCGGATGCTGCCGCGGAAAGACAATCTCGACAAATGCGAGCGGCTCGGGTTTTCCCAAGAGCAGATCGTCATGATGCAAGGGCCGTTTACGAAAGAGCTCGATCGGGCGCTATACCGCCATTTTGGCGTCACGGTCGTCGTCACGAAAGAAAGCGGCAAAGTCGGGTTTGTCGATGAGAAAATCGCTGCCGCCGAGGAGCTCGGCATTGATGTCATCGTCATCCGCCGCCCACGGTTGTCATACGGCATCGTGCATCACGATTTTGCCGGCGTGCTCGAGGCGTTGAAGCAGCATGCGCCGCTTCCGGCCGTGTAAAGAATGGGATTCTAGCGGCCGCTCATGGAAGCGATCATGAAGAAAGGAGAGAATTGTCATGGACTTCCATACAACATTTCGTCCGGCGACGGTGCAGCCGGAACAAATTGAAGCGCGCAGCTTTCAAATCATTGATGAAGAGATCGGTGAGCATTCATTTACAGAAGAACAATACCGAATCGTTCAGCGCGTCATCCATGCATCGGCTGATTTTGAGCTGGGCAAAAGCCTCATTTTCCACCCGGATGCGATCCGCTCAGGCATTGATGCCATTCGCAGCGGCAAGCTCGTCGTCGCCGATGTGCAAATGGTGCAAGCCGGCGTCAATCAAGCGCGGCTTGCGAAGTTCGGCGGTGCGGTGCGCGTCTATATTTCTGATGAAGACGTGATCGCTGAAGCGAAACGGTTGAATACGACGAGGGCGATTGTGGCTATGCGCAAAGCGGTGAAAGAAGCGGAAGGCGGCATTTTTGCCATCGGCAACGCTCCGACAGCGTTATTGGAGCTCATTCGCCTCATCAAAGAAGGAGAGGCGCGGCCGGGATTGGTGATCGGCTTGCCGGTCGGATTCGTCTCGGCGGCGGAATCGAAAGAAGAATTGGCGAAGCTCGATGTGCCGTTCATCACCAACCGCGGCCGCAAAGGAGGAAGCACCGTGACCGTCGCTGCCTTGAATGCTTTATCGCTGCTCGCCGAGCGAGCGTGACGAACGATGGAAACGAAAAAAACGCTGCGTGAAGGGTATACGACCGGATCGTGCGCGACAGCGGCAACGAAAGCCGCGCTCACGGCGCTCATCACTGGCCAAGTGCAGGCGGAGGCGACGATTCGGATTCCGATCGGGCGGGTGGTGACCTTTTCGCTCGCCTCTTGTTCGTTCGATGGCGAAACGGCGACGGCCTCGGTCGTGAAGGATGGCGGCGATGACCCAGATGCGACGCACGGCGCGCTCATCGTTTCCACTGTCTCGTGGGCCTCGTCGCCGGGCGTTCATATCGACGGCGGTGAAGGGGTCGGACGCGTCACCAAACCCGGCTTGCCGGTGCCGGTCGGGGAAGCGGCGATCAATCCAGTGCCGCGGCAAATGATCCGCGAAGCCGTCAATGAAGTGCTGGCGCAATACGGTCTACATCGCGGGGTGAAGGTCGTCATTTCTGTGCCCGGCGGCGAGGAAATCGCCAAAAAAACGTTGAACCCGAGACTAGGCATCATTGGCGGCATTTCGATTTTGGGGACGCGCGGCATCGTCGTTCCGTTCTCCACCGCCGCCTACCGGGCGAGCATCGTGCAGGCGCTTCAAGTGGCGAAAGCGAACGGCTGCCGCCATGTTGTCATCACGACCGGGGGGCGGAGCGAGAAATACGCCATGCAAGAATATCCACATTTGCCGGAAGAAGCGTTTATCGAAATGGGCGATTTTGTCGGCTTTACGCTGAAACAATGCAAACGGCTTGGCATCAAGATGGTGTCGATGGTCGGGATGATGGGAAAATTTTCGAAAGTCGCTCAAGGAGTGATGATGGTGCACTCGAAAAGCGCCCCGGTCGACTTTGGCTTTTTGGCTGCCATCGCCGAGCAGGCAGGTGCTGGCCCAGAACTGGTGGCTGCGGTGCGCGGCGCGAATACGGCGGCGCAAGTCGGCGACATGATGCAAGAGGCCGGTTGCATGAAGTTTTTCGAGCTTTTGTGCGAAGCGTGCTGCCAGGCGGCGCTTCACGAAGTGGGAGGCGGTCTGACGGTGGCGACGTCCATTTACACAATGAACGGACAACAATTAGGAAAGGCGGTGCAGACCGATGGGGACGATGAAGTTGATCGGTGTGGGTGCTGATGGGCAAGCAAGTCTTCCTGAGCTGTATCGACGCTGGATTGATGAAAGCGAGCTGCTTGTCGGCGGCGAACGGCAGCTGGCGATGTTTCCTGAATACAAAGGAGAAACGATCATCATCCGCCGCGGACTGGCGGAGCTGGTGGAGCGGCTCCGCCATGAGACGCGCAACACGGTCGTGCTTGCTTCCGGCGATCCGCTCTTTTACGGCATCGGCAGCTATTTGGCCGGCAAATTGCCGATCGACGTGTATCCGGCCGTCAGCTCAGTGCAATGGGCGTTTGCGAAAATGGGCGAGTCTTGGCAAGACGCGGCGTTTGTCAGCGTCCATGGCCGGCCGCTCACCGGTTTGGCTCAGCGGGTCGACGGGCGGCGCAAAGTCGCCATCTTAACCGATGAGACGAACTCGCCGGCCGCCATCGCCCGCTATTTGCTCGAGTACGGCATGACGGAATATGAGGCGTTTGTCGGCGAGGAGCTCGGCGGGCCGAATGAGCGATGCCGGTTTTTCAAGCTAGAAGAAATGGCAGAAACCGAGTTTCTTCCATTAAATATAGTCATTTTGAGGCAAACCGCTCCTGGTCCGATTTGGCCGCTCGGCATTGACGATGATGAATTTTTCCAACGCAAGCCGGACAAAGGGCTGATTACAAAGAAAGAAATTCGCGTCTTAAGCGTAAGCGCCTTGCGCTTGCGCCCGGACAGCGTCGTCTGGGACATTGGGACGTGCACCGGTTCGGTCGCGATTGAAGCGGCGAAAATCGCCCGCGACGGGGCGGTGTTTGCGATTGAAAAAAATGAATACGACCTCGAGATTTGCCGGCAAAACTTGCGCAAATTCCGCGTTGACATCACGCTTGTGCACGGCAGGGCGCCCGATCGGCTCGATGAGTTTGCCGACCCGGATGCCATCTTTATCGGCGGCACGTCAGGCGCGATGTCGCCGTTGTTGGACGTCTGTGCGAAACGGCTGAAGAAAAATGGACGCATCGTGATCAACGCGGCAACGGTTGAGACGCTTGCTGAAGCGGGCTGCGAGCTGCGCAGCCGTGGATTTCATGTTGACATCACGCTCGCGCAAGTGTCGCGAAGCAAGCCCATTTTAGAGTTGACGCGCTTTGAGGCGCTCAATCCGGTGTATATCATGACAGCCAAGCGGGAGGGAGACGAATGACCGGCACGTTGTACGGCATCGGTGTTGGCCCGGGCGATCCAGAGCTCATGACGGTGAAAGCATACCGCCGCCTAAAAGAAGCGGATGTCATCGCCTATCCAAAAAAAGGGCGGCAAAGCAAAAGCTATGCGGAACAAATTATTGATGCGTATTTTGCGCCAGAGGAAAAACGGCGGCTCGGCCTGCATTTTCCGATGACAAAAGACCGAGCCTTGCTTGAGCCGAAGTGGAACGAGGCGGCGGACGCCATTTGGGCGGAGCTGTCGGCCGGGCGCGATGTCGCGTTTGTGACCGAAGGCGATCCGCTGTTGTACAGCACGTTCATCCATTTGATGCACGTAATGGAGCGCCGCTATCCGGAAGCGCCGATTGAAGTCGTCCCCGGCGTCAGTTCGGCCAACGCTGCTGCCGCTAGGCTTCGTCTGCCGCTGGCGGATGGTGATGAAACCGTGGCGATCGTGCCCGCCCGCGACGATGTTGAGGCGATGAAAGCAGTGCTTCTTGAGCACGATTGCGTTGTCTTTTTTAAAGTGGCGAAAGTGATCGATTTGCTGGTTCGTCTGTTGCGGGAACTCGATTTGCTTCATCGCGCCGCTGTTGTGACGAAAGTGACGTCCGGCGAGGAAGTCGTGTGGAAGGTCGAGGAGCTCGACGGAGCGGAACTCGAATATTTGACATTGATGGTGGTGAGAAAGTGAAGCTGTATATCGTAGGGGCGGGGCCGGGAGCGCCGGATTTGATCACGGTTCGCGGCGCCGAGCTTCTCGCTGCTGCCGACGCCATTTTTTACACCGACTCGCTAGTGAGCGCGGAATTGATCGAGCGCTACCGGAAGCCGGATGCTGACGTTTTCCATACCGCCGGCATGCATTTAGAAGAAATGGTCGCGGCAATGGCGGAGCAAGTGAAACAAGGACGGCTTGTCGTGCGCGTCCATACCGGTGATCCATCGATTTACGGGGCGACGCTTGAGCAAATCGCCTTGTTGAAAGAAGAAGGAATTGAAGTGGAAATCGTCCCCGGCGTCAGTTCGGCGTTTGCCGCCGCGGCCGCCGTGCAGGCGGAGCTCACCGTTCCGGAATTGACGCAGACGGTCATTTTCACCCGCGCCGAGGGGCGGACGCCGATGCCGCCGCGTGAGAAATTGCAGGAGCTGGCGCAGCATCATTGCACGCTCGTTCTTTTTTTAAGCGCGACGCTTGCCAAAAAAGTAAGCGCGGCGCTCCTTGAAGCGGGCTGGAGCGGTGATACGCCTGTCGCGATCGTCTATAAGGCGACATGGCCGGATGAAGTCGTGATTCGTTCCACCGTTGCCACAATGGCTGACGATATGCGGCGCCATGGTGTGACGAAACACGCGATCATGTTGGCCGGTTGGGCGCTCGATCCCCATATTCATGAGCGCGGCTACCGTTCGAAGCTGTACGACCGCACGTTTACGCACGGATATCGAAAGGGGGAGAAGTAAGGTGGGAGTTGCTGCCGCGAACAACAAAAGACACGGCGCCTATGCTGTCGTGGCCATTACGAAACACGGGGTCGAGATCGCCCGACGCCTTGGAGGCGCTCTTGCGGGAGCGGACGTTTATTATACGGATAAATTCGCCCGCGGCGATGAAGCCAAGCACGGGATCCGCTTGTTTTCCGGCAACGTCAGGGCCTTGTTGCCGGAGTTGTTCGCCCGCTATGACGGACTCATTTGCATCATTTCGCTCGGCGCTGTCGTACGGATGATCGCTCCGCTGTTAAAAGACAAAAAGACCGATCCTGCGGTCGTGGTGATCGATGATAAGGCTGAACATGTGATCAGTGTTCTTTCCGGCCATTTGGGCGGAGCGAACGAACTGACGCGGCGCGTTGCTGCCATTTTAAGCGCCCGCCCGGTTATTACGACCGCTTCTGACGTGCAGCAGACAATCGCCGTCGATCTGTTCGGTCGCCAGTTCGGCTGGGAATGGGAATCAGCTGACAAGCTGACGCCGGTGAGCGCCGCGGTCGTGAATGAAGAGCCTGTCGCGATCGTGCAAGAGTCGGGGGAAACCGGCTGGTGGCCGGAAGGGCGGCCATTGCCCAAAAACATTGCCGTGTACGGCTCGATCGCGGAAGCGCTCGCTGCCCGCCCGGCGGCCGCGCTTGTGGTCACTCATCGCCTGCTTGCGCCGGAAGAAGAGGCCATTTTGCAAAACGGCGTTTTGTATCGCCCGAAAGTAATCGCGCTTGGCATCGGCTGCAACCGCGGCACATCGGCTGACGAAATCGAAGCGGTCATCCATGAGACGCTCAATGAGCTGCGCTTTTCGATGAAAAGCGTCAAAGCGGTGTGCACCATTGATTTGAAAAAGGATGAACAAGGACTTTTGGAGGTAGTCAACAAATATAGATGGGAATTGGTTGCATATACGCCAGAAGAGCTGAACACGGTGCCGATCGAAGCGCCGTCGGAAACGGTGTACCGCTACACCGGCGCGTATGGGGTGAGCGAGCCGGCGGCGAAATTGTACAGCGGGGCCGATCGGCTGGCGCTGGTGAAAAAGAAGTCCGGCAATGTGACGATTTCCGTAGCGCTCATCGATCATCAAAAGAAAGCGACCATGCAGGGAAAGGGGAAAGAGGCATGCGACGGCTTGTCATCGCCGCACCGGGAAGCGGCGCCGGCAAAACGACCGTGACGCTTGGATTGATGGCGGCCATGAGGCAGCAAGGATATACGGTGCAAGGGTTTAAATGCGGCCCGGACTACATCGACCCGACTTACCATACGGCTGTGACCGGCCGGCCGGCGCGCAACTTGGACAGTTGGATGATGGGAAGCGAAGCGGTCAAAACGGTGCTCGCCAACGGTTGTCAAGGGGCTGATATCGCCATCATCGAGGGGGTGATGGGGCTGTTTGACGGGAAACAGCCGCTTTCTGACGAGGGGGCGACGGCTGAAATCGCCGTATTGACCGAAAGCCCGGTGCTGCTTGTCGTCGATTGTTCCGGCATGGCCCGCAGCGCCGCCGCCATCGTCCATGGGTTTCAAACGTTTCGCCCCGATGTGCGCCTCGCCGGCGTATTTGCCAACCGCGTCGGCAGCGAAGGGCATTTTCGGCTCGTCAAAGCGGCAGTCGAGCAAACGTGCGGGGTGCCGGTCGTCGGGTTTCTCACGCAAGACGAAGCGTTGGCGCTGCCAGAGCGCCATTTAGGGCTCGTGCCGTCGGTGGAGCGCGGCGAACTGGATTCGTTTTTTGCCGATCTGGGGAGAAAGGTGGCGCGCACGATCGATTGGGAGACGCTCCTTTCGATTGCAGAAGCGCCAGCCCTTTGTTCTCCGGCGCCGCTCATTCGCCCTTCGCGGCCGTATCGCGTGCGCGTGGCGGTTGCCAAAGATGCCGCCTTTCATTTTTACTATCCGGAGAATCTGGAGATGCTTTCTGCCTGCGGCGCGGAGCTTGTCTACTTTTCTCCGCTCGCCGGCGAGCCGCTTCCGGATGGGGTGAACGGATTGTATATCGGCGGCGGGTTTCCGGAAGAGTTTGCCGCCGAGCTCGCTAGGCAAGCCGCTGTCAAACAGTCGATCCGCGCCGCCATCGAACACGGGTTGCCGACGTTGGCCGAGTGCGGCGGGTTTATGTTTCTCACCGAACAGCTTGTTGCGACGGACGGTTCGGCCTATGAGATGGCGGGCGTCATTCCGGGGAAGGTCGTGATGAAGACGAAGCTCGCGGCGCTTGGCTACCGCGAAGTGCGCGGTCGAAATGGAAATTTTCTATTGCCGGAAGGAGAAACAGCGCGCGGCCATGAGTTTCACTACTCCGTTTATGAGCCGCGCGGCGAGACGCCGTTTGCCTACGAAACGAGCGGCCGGAAAGGAACGAAGCCTGACGGTTATTTGGCGCACCGGCTTGTCGCTGGCTATGTCCATTTTCATTTCGCGTCCGCCCCGGCGATGGTTGAGCGGTGGCTCGCCGAATGCGAGAAGGTGACCATCAATGGCTAAGGCGCTGCCGATTATGTTTCAAGGCACCCATTCTGATGCCGGCAAAAGCGTCATCGCCACCGCGTTTTGCCGCATGTTCGCCCAAGACGGCTGGAAGACGGCGCCGTTCAAGTCGCAAAACATGTCGTTAAACTCCTACGTGACGCCGGACGGAAACGAAATCGGGCGGGCGCAAGGAATTCAGGCCGAAGCGGCCGGAGTGGCGGCGCGCGCTGAGATGAATCCGATTTTGATTAAGCCAAGCCGCGAGCATGAATCGCAAATCGTTGTGCTTGGCAAACCGTACGGCAATATGCAGGCGTTCGCTTACCGGAACGAGTTTTTCCACCAAGGGCTGGCCGTCATCCGTCAGTCGCTCGAAACGTTGATGAACGAGTATGACCGGATTGTCATTGAAGGAGCGGGAAGCCCGGCGGAAGTAAACTTAAACGACCGCGAGTTGGTCAACATGCGCATCGCCCGTCTCGCCAACGCCCCGGTCGTGTTGATCGGCGATATTGAGCGGGGCGGGGTGTTCGCGAGCCTCGTTGGAACGCTGTCGCTGCTTGAGCCTGAGGACCGAAAGCGGGTCATTGGGGTCATCATTAACAAGTTTCGCGGCGATGTGGCGCTGCTTAAGCCGGGGCTCGATTGGTTTGAGCAGCACACCGGCGTGCCGGTGCTTGGCGTCGTTCCATATTTGCCTGATTTGGCGATCGATGCTGAAGATTCGCTGTCGCTTGAGCGGTTTGCTTCATCTGTCGGGGGAGAGGAAGCGATTGATGTCGCTGTCATCCGCTGTCCGAAAATCGCCAATTTCACCGACATCGACCCGCTGCTGGCAGAACCGGACTGCCGCGTCCGGTTGGTGACGCACGTCGACGAGCTTGGAGCGCCGGATGTGATCGTGCTTCCCGGCAGCAAAAACACGATCGAAGACTTGATTTATATGAAGAAAAGAGGACTCGCTTCCCGCATTGTGTCGCTTGTCAATGAAGGAAAAGCGAGAGTCGTCGGCTTATGCGGCGGCTACCAAATGCTTGGCGCTGTCATCCGCGATCCGTATGGAGTCGAGACGCCGCTCCCCGAAGTAAAAGGACTTGGTTTGCTGCCGATTGAAACGACGCTTGAGCGGACGAAAATCACGATCCGTACGGAAGGGATGCTTACGTGGGCGGGCGAGCGGTTTTCGGTGCAAGGATACGAGATTCATATGGGCCGCTCGGCGCCGCTTCCTGGCTATGCGCCGCTTATTGAGGCGGACGGCCGCCATGAAGGGGCGAAGCACAGTGATGAGCGGGTGCTGGGCACGTACATGCACGATTTGTTTCATAACGATGCGTTCCGCACCGCGTTTTTCAACAACATTCGCCGCCAAAAAGGAATCGCTCCTTCTGGCGTCCGACTCTTTCGCTCGCTCAAAGAAAAGGCGTTCGACCGGCTTGCCGCTCATGTCCGCCAGCACGTGGCGGTCGAGCGGATCGAACAGATGATGCGTCAATTTGGCTGTCGCGATCACAGTTGAAGTCCAACAACGGGAAGACACCAAGGCAATGGGCGTTGATTTGGGACTTCGTTATATCGCCGTTGCCAGCATTGGAACGAAATCGTTGTTTTTCAAGGACAGCCAATGCGCTTTCATTCGCCGACGATATGCGGCTTTGCGGCGAACGTTGGGCAAAGCGAAGAAGCTCCATATGATTCGCACAATCGGCCGTAAAGAGTCCTGCTGGATGAAGGATATAAACCATAAAATCAGCCGTCAAATCGTCCGTTTTGCCCTCGCCAACGGTGTTGGCATGATTCGGATGGAAAAGTTGACGCGTTCCCTCAATCATAGACGAGAAAGGAGGAAGCGCATATTCCCGCTTGATGGGGGATATTGTGCGCCCATGATGAATGTTTCCATCCCACCGATCCACCGTGAAATGGTTGAACAAGCGCGTGCCTATATCGATCAATTGACCAAACCGCCCGGCAGCCTCGGCCGTCTTGAAGAAGTGGCGACAACGCTTGCCGGCATGACCGGGGAGCTGCTTCCACGCGTCACTCCGCCCGGAGTGCTCGTGTTTGCGGCCGATCATGGCGTCACGGAAGAAGGGGTGTCTGCCTATCCGGCCGAAGTGACGGCGCAAATGGTGTACAACTTTGCCAACGGCGGAGCGGCGATCAACGCCTTCAGCCGTCAAATCGGCGCGTTGCTTCAGGTGATTGATGTCGGTGTCGCCGTGCCGATTGCTGATGAGCGCGTCATTCAGAAAAAGGTGCGCCCGGGAACGAACAATTTCGCGGAAACGGAAGCGATGACGCCGTCCGAGGCCGAACAGGCGCTTCATGTCGGTTACGAACAGGCGGCGTCCATCATTGAACAAGGCGTCCGCACGCTCATTGTCGGCGAAATGGGCATCGGCAATACGACCGCCGCGAGCGCCTTATTGGCCACGTTGACCGATGAGCCGCTTGAGCGCATCGTTGGCAAAGGAAGCGGCATTAAGGAGGAAATGCTTGCCCATAAACAGGACGTGATCCGACGGGCGCTCTTGCTTCATCGGCCGGATCCGGCGAAGCCGCTTGAATGGCTTTCGAAAATCGGCGGGTTGGAGATCGCTGCTATGGCCGGGGCGATGCTGGCAGCCGCCGAACGGCGCATCCCGATTTTGCTTGACGGTTTTATTTGCACGGTGGCTGCCCTTGTGGCCCGCCAGTTTGCCGTGAACGTCACAGACTATATGATT
This sequence comes from Geobacillus sp. CCR, assembly GCF_052906625.1. Taxonomy (NCBI): domain Bacteria; kingdom Bacillati; phylum Bacillota; class Bacilli; order Caryophanales; family Anoxybacillaceae; genus Geobacillus; species Geobacillus sp. CCR. Next base: position 89,973 of record NZ_JBREBQ010000012.1, read on the forward strand.
GCCGGCCATCGTTCGCAAGAGCCGGGGCACAGTATAGCCCTTCGTTTGCTAGAGAAGGATCCGCTTTTGGATCTCGGCATGCGCCTTGGCGAAGGAAGCGGCGCGGCGGTAGCGTTTCCGCTCTTGATTTCAGCAATGGCGATGGTGAACGAAATGGCGACGTTCGCCTCGGCGGGCATTTCCACGGCCAATGCGAAAGGGGAGAAGGGGCGATGACCGTCGGCAAAGTGTATTTAGTCGGCGCTGGGCCGGGTGATGAAAAGCTCATCACGGTTTACGGCCGCGAATGCCTAGAACGGGCGGATGTCATTATTTACGACCGGCTCATCAACCGTAAGCTGCTGCGCTACGCGAAGCCGGACGCTGAGCTTCTTTACTGCGGCAAAGAGCCGGGAAAACATGACACGGTTCAAGAACAAATTCATGAGCTGCTCGTTTGGCATGCGCAACAAGGAAAAACGGTCGTCCGCTTAAAAGGCGGCGATCCGTGCGTCTTTGGCCGCGCTGGTGAAGAGGCGGAAGTGTTGGTGAAAGCCGGAATTCCGTTTGAAATCGTTCCAGGGGTGACATCCGGCATCGCTGTGCCGGCGTACGCCGGCATTCCGGTCACCCACCGTGATTACGCCGCCTCAGTGGCGATGGTCAGCGGGCATCGGAGCGAGCGGATTGACTGGGAGGCGCTCGCCCGCGGATGCGATACAATCGTCGTTTACATGGGGGCGGCCAACTTGTCGGATATTTGCGGCCGTTTGATGGCGGCCGGAAAGCCGTCGGATACGCCGGCGGCCATCATTGAATGGGGGACGACCGAGCGGCAGCGCACGGTGGCGGCGACGCTTTCGACGCTGTCAGATGAGGCGGAACAGGCGGGCATTTCCCATCCAGCCATCATCATCATCGGCGATGTCGTTCGTCTGCGTGAGACGCTCCAATGGTTTCCGGAGCGGCAAGGGGGCATGGTCGATGCCGACGCCTCGTCGTAGCGGGCGTGTCATCGTTTATACGGGCGACGGAAAAGGAAAAACGACGGCCGCATTGGGGCTTGCCCTGCGTGCCGTCGGCCGAGGAATGAACGTCGCGGTTTTGCAGTTTTTGAAATCGCCGGAACGAACATACGGCGAGCAGTTGGCCCTAGAGCGCCTTGGCGTCGACGTCCGTCAGCTCGGCGCCGGCTTCACATGGACGAAAACGCCGGACATCCACCGGGAAGCATTGAAGCGTGCCTGGGCGGTGGCCAAAGAATATGTGTATTCCGGACGGTATGATATGATTGTGCTCGATGAACTGAACAATGTGTTGGCCATTGACCGCTTTCCCGTTGAAGATATCGTATCAGTCAGCGAGGTGCTCGAGCTGATCCGCACGCGCCCGCCGTCGCTCCATCTTGTCATCACGGGGCGCGCGGCGCGCCCTGAGCTGATGGCGGCTGCCGATATCGTTACGGAAATGAAGCTCATCAAGCATGACTATGAACAAGGAAGGACCGCGATGAAAGGGATTGAATTTTAGAAGCAAAAAAGCGGCTAAAAAACGGCCGCTTTTTTGCAGGTTAGGCATTTTCATCGGTTTTGTCATTTTGGATTTTGTTTTGCCGACGTCCTTTGCTGTTATCGCCGGAAACCGGGCCGCGAAGCAAGGCCATCGGATCTTGCGTTGGCGCGTTTTGATTGCGGCTGCCGTTGTTTGGGCGTTTCGTCATGAGCTCCACCTCCTTTGGCTGCCGTTGTCATACGTTTAGCATGGACGATGCCTTCATTCCTATGCATGGTTGTCTACAGCCCAGCATAAAAAAAGCGGGAAGCGTTCGTGTTCCCGCTTTCCCGCTGCAAGCCGGCCGGATGCTGGCAAACACGGCGGCCGGATGAAGGCAATCAGTGATTTCGGTTAGTAGGCATATCCGCCCAAGCAGGCACATCCAACAATAATCAACAAAATAAACAGAACGACAATCAACGCAAAGCTGTTTCCATGCCAAGCGCCCATCATGTTCACCTCCTGGTGGAATCTATCGTATTGTATGTCAAAAAAAACTAAAAGAACAGGGCGATTGTCGAAACACGAAAACAATCGGCCAAAATGAGAAAAACGCCTTGCATATGTTTCAGCAAGGCGTTTTTTCGGGATGGTTCAAGTGAAATGATTGCATATATTGATTTCATTCCCATTCATAAGGCGTTTCTTGATACACGTAATAGTTCAGCCAGTTGACAAACAGTAAATTGGCATGCGAGCGCCATGTGTTCAGCGGCGGCTGGCTTGGGTCATCATTGGGAAAGTATGATTCCGGGATGCGAATCGGCAGCCCTTTCGCCAAGTCGCGTTCATATTCTTCTTTGAGCGTTGTCGCATCATATTCTGGATGGCCCGTTAAGAAAATGCGGCGCCCGTCGTTCGATGCGACGAGGCAAACGCCGGCTTTGTCAGACATGGACAAAATGGTGAGATCCGGCACTTTTTCGATGTCTTCGCGCTTGACGTCTGTATGGCGGGAGTGCGGCATGCGGAACACATCGTCAAAACCGCGCAATAGTTTTACGTTTTTCACTTCCACCGTATGGTTGAACACACCGAAGCATTTTTCCGGCAATGGGTATTTCGGAATGCCGTAGTGATAGTATAAGCCAGCTTGTGCCCCCCAACAAATGTGCAACGTTGACGTGACGTTCGTTTTCGTCCATTCCATAATTTCCGTCAATTCTCCCCAATAGTTGACCTCTTCAAACGGCATTTGCTCGACCGGCGCTCCGGTGATGATCATCCCGTCGAACTTGCGATGGCGAATGTGCGGGAAAATCGTGTAAAATTGTTCTAAATGATGTTTGCTTGTCGTTTTCGGCTCATGGGTCGCCGGGCGCAAAAAGGTGACGTTCACTTGCAGCGGCGAGTTGCCAAGCAGCCGCAGCAACTGTGTCTCTGCTTTTTCTTTTTCGGGCATCAAGTTTAAAATGATGATGTTGAGCGGCCGGATGTCTTGGGAGTAAGCCCGTTCTTCGTCCATCACGAAAATGTTTTCCTGTTCGAGTATTTCTTTCGCCGGCAAGTCTTTTGGAATGTTGATTGGCAATGGTGTCCCCTCCGTTTCTGTCTCGTTACTAAATACCTTAATTATAAAAACTTTGTCAACATTCTTCAATTGATTTTTTTGACCTTAAACAGCTGGTGAACAAAAAGGGGGAATTCCGATTGGATCCGACAGCCTTTGACAATTTAAAAACGGTGTTGGAAGGGGCGGTATATGACGCGGATTTGCAAGGGCGCATTGCCGTGGTCGAGCGCCGCGACCTTGTCGATTTGGCCCGTTTGTTTCGGGAGTACGCCATTTCATTTCGGCTGAATGATGCGCCCGATCCGCTCGTCGTCTGCACCGCGCGGCTTTCGCTTGATTTTGCTGAGCTGGTCAATGAGCGGCTCTATCACGGCCGGGCCGGCTGTCGGCTCGCTCTTCTGTTTACCCTTCCGGTTCGCCGCTCGTCCGTTTGTGCGCTCATTGAAGGAACGCTGCGGACGATTTGGGGGGAGGAGCGAATCATCCGGCAAACGCTCCGCTTTCCATTTCCACATGAACGCGGCCCGTATGAAAATGAAGCCGTGGTCGAATTTGCACGCCTCATTTATGAGGAAAACGCCGCCGATTTGCCGGAGATGGTGCCGTATATGGTTTCATCACTTGAACAATTGCAGCTGTTCGCCGGGCAGTAACGATGCAAAAAGTAGAAACAAACCATGAAATCCGCTATGATGGAGATGAGGTGAAAAATCATGAGTGTATATGAATTCAGCGCCAAAACCATTCGCGGAGAGGAACAACCGCTTTCCGTCTATCGAGGCAACGTGCTGTTGATTGTCAACACGGCGAGCCGTTGCGGCTTCACCCCGCAGTATAAAGAACTGCAGGAGCTGTATGACGAATATCGCGATCGCGGGTTTGTTGTGCTCGGCTTTCCGTGCAACCAGTTCGGCGGCCAAGAGCCGGGGACGGAAGAGGAAATCGAGCAATTTTGCCAGTTGAATTATGGTGTGACGTTCCCGCTGTTTGCGAAAGTGGATGTGAATGGCGATCACGCCCATCCGCTGTTTCAATATTTGAAAGAAGAGGCGCCGGGGGCATTGGGAACAAAGGCGATCAAATGGAATTTCACGAAGTTTTTGGTCGACCGCAACGGCAAGGTTGTAGCTCGTTTCGCACCGCAAACAAAGCCAAGCGAGCTGAGAAAGGAAATTGAAAAGCTGCTGTAAGGCAAGGAGGGGTAACGCTTGCGCATTCAAGCGATTGAGCCGACGCCAAGCCCGAACACGATGAAAATATTGCTTGATGAAGAATTGCCTTCCGGCACGCGCCATAACTACAAACCGGACAACATCAGCGAAGCGCCGCCGCTTATTCAAGCATTGATGCGCATTGACGGAGTGAAAGGCATTTACCATGTCGCTGATTTTTTGGCTATTGAACGCCATCCGAAATACGACTGGCGCGACATTTTGGCGAAAGTGCGCGAAGTGTTCGGCGAGAAAGTGGATGACGGCGCCGAGGCAAAGCCGAAAGGAAACGAACATTTCGGCGAAGTGAAAGTGTTCGTGCAAATGCTGTACGGTCTGCCGATGCAAGTGAAGCTTGTCGATGGGGAGCGCGAACACCGCGTCGGGCTGCCGAAACCGTTTATGGACGCGGTCATTGAGGCGCAAAAATACGCAGGAAATGTTGTGCTTGAGCGCAAATGGGTCGAAAAAGGAGTGCGCTACGGCACGTTTGAGGAAATCGGCCGCGAAATAGTCGATGAGCTGTCGGCAGCCTATCCGCCCGAGCGGCTGGAGCGGATCGTCAACATGTTCCGCCGCGGCGAGCAGGAAAAAACGGTGCAAAAGCGTCCAAGCCTCAAAGTGACGAGCGAGATGCTCGATGACCCGGATTGGCGCAAACGGTATGCCGCGCTCGAACAGATGGCCGAGCCGACCGAGGACGATATCCCGGTGTTGGCCAAGGCGCTCAAGGATGAAAAAATGGCGATTCGCCGCCTGGCGACGGCGTATCTCGGCATGATCGGCGGCAAAAAGGTGCTTCCGTATTTGTATGAAGCGTTAAAAGATCCTGCTGTCGCTGTCCGCCGCACCGCCGGCGACTGTTTGTCCGACATCGGCGATCCGGAGGCCATTCCGGCCATGATCGAAGCGCTAAAGGACGAAAGCAAGCTCGTCCGTTGGCGCGCGGCCATGTTTTTGTACGAAGTCGGCGACGAATCGGCGCTGCCAGCGTTGAAAGCGGCGGAAAACGATCCGGAGTTTGAAGTGAGCTTGCAAGTGAAAATGGCCATTGAACGGATCGAAGGCGGCGAAGAAGCGAAAGGGTCTGTGTGGAAGCAAATGACGGAGAGCCGGAAGAAAGAAAACGAAACAGAACAGTAAACCAGGCGCGCCCATCGGTGCGCCTGTTTTTATGATCGAAAAGAGTACGGCTGTTACGTCGTCACAGTAGTGTTGGAGCTTGGAGCGAATTGGACAATTTCGAGCACAACCGGGGTGTTAGCTGGAATCGAGCCGCTTCCGGTCGGGACGGTAATGGACAGTGACCCGACGCCGGTAGCTCCTGGGGTGTACGTCGATATCCCTTCCATTTGCAAAACGCCGTTAATGTACACGTTAAAGTAGCTATTGTTAGTTGCCAATGCTGGCAGCTGTGTCGCTTGGCTGCCGTCGTCTTGCAAAAAGCTGGCTGCGTCGATCGTTAAGGTTGCTCCTTCTGCTGTTTCAGCTGTTGTGATGTAAAAAAATCTTGCGACGTCTGGTGCAACCTCTGTCGTGGTAGTAGCGGCGACAAACAATTTAATTAATTGCAAAGCCATACAATCTCCCCTTCTCCATTTTGTGTTTAACATGCTGTGGCCCCGAAGCTGAGCCAATTATCATCCGTTCTTTTTAGTATCTGGAACTCTGTTGGCAATCAGCCGGTGCCATAGGTTCATTTTATTGTATGGATTAATTACAGAGGATGGCTCGGCGATTGCCGCAATGGGAGAAAAATGATGTTTTTGCCCTGCTATACCAGCCTGTTTTACCAGTGAATTTGAATATGAAACAAACATTTTAAACGAATTTGGTCGTTTTATGATCCTGTTATAATAGACGGAATTAAGTGGAATATAGTGATTTTTTACTACCGTTCATTAACCTGCCATTTTGTTTGCTATTCACTTTGGAGATGGGAGGTGAATATACTAATGCAGAATATCTTGCGGAGTGAAATGATCACGAAACAATATGGTGTGTTTGGGTGAGCAAACGAATGAAACGGACATCTTCAGCAGCAAAACATGTGATCGCTGCTTCCAAAGTATACGATTGGACCCATGCTGTACTGACCATTCCTCTCCGTGTGGCGCTCCACTTCCCTCCGCGTGTCTTGCAGGCGGAAACGTACCAGTATAACACCATATCAGACGGAGTGAAAACCGTCTATACAGACGACGATGAACTGAGAGAGTACGGCGACCGCGGTATTTTAGATCCGAAACATGTATCATGGATCAACTTGTTTATTAATGGGGTGCTGCAACCGGAAAAACTGTATGAGGTGGAAAAAGGGAAGCTGACATTGAAGACGGCCGAGCCTCCGCCAAAAGGTGCGCCGATTATTCTTCAATTTAGGTTCATCACCAAATTTTGTGATTTAGTGACAAAAAAGAGAAAGCACTGACGAGATCCTGGCAATAATGTTAGCGGTGAAATCAACATTAAGGAGGTCTCGTAAGTGCTTTCGATACCACTAGGATT